>CAKTQM010000009.1 GCA_934597125.1 uncultured Oscillospiraceae bacterium | reverse complement strand
AACACGGAAGTTAAGCTCGCTTCTGCCCACAATACTTGGCTGGAGACGGCCCGGGAAGATAGGTAGCGCCAACACAAGAAAAACACCATCCAAAAGGATGGTGTTTTTCTTATATCTATTTCTGCTACACATGATTAGAGGGGACATTTGCCATGTCAAAGCATTATGCGGCCAATTTAATTACGGTTTCCCGCATTTTGCTTGCGCTTTTGCTGCCGATCTTTTCCATATCTTCTCCCTGGTTTCTTGTGTTGTATCTGCTTTGCGGATTGAGTGATATGATAGATGGCGTTATTGCTCGAGCAACAAATTCGGCCAGCATTTTTGGCGCGAGATTGGACACCGTTGCGGATTTTATTTTTCTGTTGATGGCAGCCCTCAAAATATTGCCTGCTATAGAAATTCCAGCCTGGCTCTGGTTTTGGATCGGGAGCATCGCCACCATAAAGCTTGGCAATATAACAGTTGCTTTTTGGAAAAGCAAAAAAATAGTTGTACCTCATACGGTTATGAATAAGGTCACGGGTTTGCTGCTCTTTTTATTTCCATTGACATTGTCGTATGTTGACCTGCGATACGGCGGTGTGGTTATCTGCAGCTTTGCGACTGCCGCTGCGGTGCAGGAGGGATATTACATCAGAACCGGTAGAAAAAATATGTTTTCATCTTGACGGTTTTATGTTAAAATATTCTTGAAAATTTACGCAGGAAGGGATGCTATTATGGATCGAATCAAGGGAAATTTTGGCTTCGGCTACATGCGTCTCCCGATGCGGGACGGTCAGGTGGACACGGAGGAGACCTGCCGAATGGTGGACGCCTTTCTACAAGCGGGCTTCAACTATTTCGACACCGCCCACGGCTATCTGGACGGCAAGAGTGAGCAGGCGATCAAGACCTGCCTGACGGATCGTTACCCCCGTGACCGCTATGTGCTGACGAATAAGCTGACGGATGCCTACTTCAAGACGCAGGGGGATATCCGCCCCTTTTTCGAAAGTCAACTGGCTATTTGCGGCGTGGAATATTTCGATTTCTACCTGATGCACTCCCAGAACAAAAAAACCTATCCACACTTCAAGGCGTGCCAGGCCTATGAAGCAGCCTTCGCCCTGAAGGCGGAGGGAAAGGTGCGCCACGTGGGCATCTCCTTCCATGACACGGCAGACTATCTGGAGCAGATCCTGACGGAGTATCCCCAGATCGAAGTGGTGCAGCTGCAATTCAACTATCTGGATTACGAGGATCCCACCGTGCAGAGCCGGAAGTGCTACGAGGTGTGCCGTAAATTCGGCAAGCCTGTGTTGGTGATGGAGCCGGTAAAGGGCGGAAACCTCGTGAAGCTGCCGGAGGCAGCGGCCACGGTGCTGGAGACTCTGCACGGCGGAAGTGCCGCCAGCTATGCGATCCGTTTTGCGGCCAGTTTTCCCGGTGTTGCCGTGGTGCTGTCCGGCATGAGCGACATGGCCCAGATGCGGGACAATATCGGCTTTATGCAGCACTTCACCCCGCTGAACGAAACGGAGCTGGCGGCTATTGATCGGGTTCGTGAGATTTTTCACGGGATGCGCCTGATTCCCTGCACCGCCTGCCGCTACTGTGTGGCGGGTTGTCCGGCCCATATCGCCATTCCGGATATCTTCGCGGCGATGAACGCCAAGCAGCTCTATCACGGCGATTGGAACGCCGACTTTTATTACAACACCGTCCATACCGCGCCGGGGCGCAGGGCTTCGGACTGCGTAAAATGCGGCCGGTGCGAAAACGTCTGTCCTCAGCATCTGCCCATCCGCCAGCTGCTGATGGATGTAGCGGAGGAGTTTGAAAAGCTGCAGAGCGTGGAGTGAGGAAACGGGAGGGGGAGCGTGCTATGAAGAGGTTGCTTGCCCTGTGGCTGGCCTGCCTGCTGATACTGACTGCCTGCGGCCAGACAGGGAACGCCCCGCCTGACAGCGGTGCCGCCGGAGAGCTGTCTGCGGAAGACCTGCCGGAGAGCTGCCGCCAGTGGTTTGACATTGCCTCCAATAGCGGCCCCGCGGAAGGAGAGGGCCAGTGGCCCTTTGCCGAAAAGGGACACGACAGCGCCAGTGAACTTTATGGCGTCCATATGCCGGATGGCAGCTATGTGGATCTGATCCTGCGCCAGTTTCAAACCGAGGGCGTCACCGTGGCGGAATTCTCCAACGGCGGCGCGGCGGTCGAGACGACGGCGGGCCGTCTGGCCTGGGATGGCGAGATATATAACGCCTTTACCATCAGCGCCAATAATTGCGCCATCCCCAACCTGATGCCGGTCACCGGCGGACTGCTGCGGCTGGACATCTCCGGCGATTGCACCATCAACGGCGGGGGCGAGCCCTGTTTTACCGGCTTTGACTGTGTGCTCATCACTGGAGAAGGCACCCTGACCTTTGCGCCGCAGGGGATCTCCTGCGGCGGCGAGACCTTTGACCTGCCTGCCCTGATGGTGGATGGTGCCGTGACGCTGGTATGCCCCGATATGGAGCTGCACAACAACGGCAATGTGCCGGTCTATGCACAGCTGGGCGGCAGCGTGTATACCGACCGTGTGGAAACGGAGGGCCGTCTGCTGGTGGCGGATGGCCTGCTGCTGGCACGTCAGGTGAACGGCGCGGCGGGCGGCATTTTCCGGGAGGGCGTTGCGCTGATAGACGAATATAACGCCGCGGCTGCCGCGAACATTGTCATGAGCGGCGGTCAATTGTATCTGAACGGCGCATTTCCCGCCGGAACGGTGATCGAGGGCGGTGCCGGTACGCTGGCGGCGGATGATCCGGACAGCCTGACCGTACACGCCTATGATGCGGTATTGCGAAACAACGAGACCGATGGCAGTGCCTACTATCAAACGGCTTTCAGCCGGGAATGGGCGCCGGTGGATGACCGGAGCGTCATATGGGATAGCCTTTGCGCGGCGCGGGTGGAGCCTTTGTGCTGGTTCGGCGGTGCGATGAAGCTGGATCATGCCGCGCTGGATGAGCTGCTGCCCTGGGGCGCGCTGCACCTTGACCTGACAGGGGAGAATACCATTTCCGGCGAACTGGGCGGCACAAGTCTGCTGCTGACCGGCAGCGGCAGCCTGACGGCGGACAAGGTCGGCATCTGGGGCTGGGGCGCGGTGGCACGTCCCGTGCTGGCTATCCGTGACGGCGCAAGCCTGCTCGTCACCGGCGGCGAGGAGCTCAGCATAGGCGGCAACGCGCGGCAGGAGGCCCTGCTGCTGGTGGAAAACGGCACGCTGGAGTGCTCTGCCCTGTGGCTGCAAAACGCATCGCTGGTGCTGAAAAGCGGCACGGTGCATGTGGCCGGTGACTGCAGTATGGAAAAGGGCAGCATTACCGTGGAGGGCGGTACGCTGCTGCTGGATAACGGCCTGTGGCTGGGCGAGGGGGACGTTACCCTCACCGGCGGCAAGATCGTGACCCCCGATGGCGAGGATGGCCTGTGCCTGGATAACGGCAAACTCCACATTGACGGCAGCGCCGTCATCCAAATGCCTGACACCGGGATTAAGTGAAAGAGAAACCGCACGATCACAAAAAACTATTCGTAGGGGCGGACGACTCTGTCCGCCCAAACCTCAGCTGCGCACAGCTGAGGTGGTGCGCAGTGCTGGCACAGCCGCCGCAACACCCCTGCAAGTGACTTTAGTATTCCTAATTTTTGTGCAATTCCCCAATAAATCAAAAATTTCTCTGTTATTCTTCACAAAATATACGCCGGGCGGCAAAAACACCTTGCTTTTTTCGGCAAGGTGGTAAACTGAAATAGAGGAAAAGTCTATAGACTTTTTTTGCGCTTTTTTTCTGAAAAGCGCAAAAACTACTCGGCTGTAGGCATAATGGCCGCTTGCGGCCTTTGTGCGTCTGACCTCCCCATTTCAGGGCAGACAGAGTTCGTCGCTGTCTCTGTCTGCCCCCCTCAGACGGGCGGTCAGACGATATACGCGGTTTTCCCGTGGGATATCGGCGCGGGAACGCCTGACACACCGGTAAATTTTATTCTTTGGGGGAGGACATATAATATGTCAAACAAAAGAGGGACAAAGCGCGCCCTGCTAACCAGTATTCTGGCTATCTGCCTGTGCCTTGTCATGCTGATCGGCTCCACCTTCGCGTGGTTCACCGACACCGCCGGCACCAACGTCAGCAAGATCCAGGCGGGTAATCTGGATGTGGAACTGCTGCTGTATAAGGATGCGGAAATCGGCTATGAGAACATCAGCAAGGATAAAAAGCCCATTTTCAGCAGCGAGGGAAGCACGGTAGCCCAGAATAATAATCTCGATACCCTGTGGGAGCCGGGCAAGACCCAGATCGCCTATCTTGCCATCAAGAACGAAGGCAATCTGGCGCTGAAATACAAGGTGGCGCTGAATGTCAAGAATCCTGAAGGCGGCAAAGAGCTGTATAAGGTCATGCAGTATGCCATTGCTCCTGACGCGGAGGGCGGCAAGACACCCGCTCCCGTCTGGACGGGCGGCAGCGGCGTTACCCTCGGCCAGCAGGTGGTTTCCAGCGATGTACCTCTTACGGTCGGTGCCACCCACTACTTTGCCCTGCTGGTACATATGGACGAGAACGCGGGCAACGATTATATGAACGGTAAGGTGGAGTTTGACCTGACCGTCTACGCCACGCAGAATACCGTTGAAAATGACAGCTACGGCCCGGATTATGATAAAGACGCTGAGTATTCGCTTGATATTTGGAATGATGGCACGACCGTAGCCGTGCTGAACGGCGAGGGCTACAGCACGCTGGAGGAAGCGATTGAAAAGGCGGCGGCAGGGGATACGATCATTCTGCTTACCAACGTTGAGGTTCCCGAAGATTACACCATCGACAGGGATGTTACCATCAAGAGCGCCCAGGGTCAGCACGAGATCAAGGGGCTCAAGAGCATCAGCAATGTTCAGATGGAGAACGTCTACCTCAACCTGACCGGCACCCTGACTATCGGCGACGACACCACCCTGAGTAACTGCAAGATTGGCGCAAAGGATTTGACCTATAAGGATGCAAAGGATAACTCCTGTTTCGACGAAGAAACATATAATACGGATCCTTACGCTTTTCTGACTAAGGTCACCGGCAAAAATGTGGTTTTGGACGGATGTACCTTCGATGGAACGGCGAAAGTAACAGAAGATAGCACAAACAGCTATTTTGCTGATTTGTGTCTCACAAAGGTGACCGGTGAGGACGTTACCATGACCGGATGCAGCTTCAATGAGGGTACTTATGCTTGCGCCAAATCCTCCCCTAAGGGCACCTGGAAATTGGAGGGCTGCAAGTTCAGCCGCATTCGCCACGATCCAATTGAAGTCATTGATTCGGTGAATGACCCGGTGGTCATCGTGGATGACTGTGATTTGGTCGGCTGCATTGACATCAACGATCCTGAAACGGAGATTCACTTTACCAACTGCCGCTTTGGCCGGACAGAAGGTTATAAGGCACCTTATTACGGCCTCTATATTTATGCGGAGAAATGCTTCCTTACCGATTGTTCCTTTACGTCGGATTACATGCGTGATGAAAAAGACCGCTATTTTGACGGCATTTATTTCGACATCAATGTGACCTAGAAATGAACAATTGTAAGCTTGCCGGTACGACAGATGGTCTTGCAGAGCTTTTCCGGAGAGAGTCGTGGAATAGGACAGGTTTTGCCGCCATTGACGCCGCCAAGAACGCCGACGGCAAATACACCAGCGGCACCTTTGTTGGCGACAAGTCTTCTTTCGAAAGTCGTGTTGCGGACGGTTACAAGATTACCGGCGGAAGCGGCACCTACGGCATCTGGACTGTGGCGAATGGATAATTGACAAAACGATATTTTTAACGAAAGTTTTTGTTAAAAAAGTCACTCCCCGTTTGGGGAGTGACTTTTTATGTACCAATAACCCGCTTTTATGTACCGATAACGGCCGTTTATGTACCGTTTTGTACCCGTTTTTTAAGCAAAAAATGGAATTATCTTCCAAATATTTCCCGTTTCAGGAAGCCTCCGGCGTTAGCAGGAAAAGGGGAGCAGTCTCCGCTGCAGCATCTTGTTCCTCCAGCGCGGACAAAACCGCCTTGACAGCGCTCCAGCAGAAGACAAAACCAAACAGCAGCGGCACGCACAAAGCGCCCTCGTGGGCGCTGCCCGCCAGCAATAAGGCGGACGCCGCCACCAGCATGAAGGAAACCAAGGCGGTCGTCAGGTAGGCACGGATGTTTTTCATGGCAGATTCCTCCTTAAAATGTCGTTTTGGGGCTTGTGCTTTCGTTGTATCTATAGTAGAATATTTAACAAGAAAAGTAAAGTGATAGAATCTGGTAATGGCTATCAGAACGACTGATAATGAAAAGGAGGCGGAGGTATGGAGACCGCGCGTTGCAGAGCGTTTTTGGCGGCGGCTGAGACCGGCAGCTTTTCCAAGGCGGCGGAGGCCCTCAGCTATACGCCCTCCGGCGTGAACCAGCTGGTGACGGCGCTGGAAAAGGAGCTGGGCTTTCCCGTGTTCCGGCGCAATACCAAGGGTGTCACGCTGACGGAGAACGGCGAGCTGCTGCTGCCCACAATACGTGAGTTCCTGCGGCAGGAGGATCGTATTTTCGAGCTGTCGGCCGAGATGAACGGCCTGCTGATCGGCAGCGTCACCATCGCCGCCTATTCCAGCATTGCCACCCACTGGCTCCCCGCGGTAATCAGTGCTTTCCGGCGGGATTACCCCCAGATCCGCATTAAGCTGATGGAGGGCATCTGGCAGGAGGTGTCCAAATGGCTGGATGACCGCGCCGCCGATATCGGCTTTTTCAGCTATCAGGAGGGCATGCCCTACGAATTTATCCCGCTGGCGGAGGATCCCATGCTGGCGCTGCTGCCGCGGGATCATCCGCTGGCTAACGCCGCGGCCTATCCACTGGAAAACTGCGCCACCGACCGCTTTATCATGCCGGCGCTGGGCTGCGATGACGATGTGGAGGCGCTGTTTGCCAAAAACGGCATCCAGCCCAATGTGCAGTTCACCACGTTGGAGAGTTTTTCCGTCATGTCCATGGTGGAACAGGGCCTTGGCATGACGGTGATGAACCAGCTGATTACCGAAAAGCGCATCTGCGACATTGCCATGCTGCCCATTGACCCGCCCTCACAGATCACGCTGGGGGTGGCTATGAATTCCCGCGCGGACGTGTCGCCGGCGGTGAAAATGTTCCTGAAATACGCCGTCCGGATGCTGACCCGCATTGAGAAATAACGGACGAGTACCGGAAAAAGGGAGGGACAGCTATGGCGGAACAGGAGACAAAAAATACCATCAAGAACTGGACGGCCCGCTTGCTGGCGCTGCCGCTGGGCCGCTGTTTGCCGGCCATTGGCCTGTGTCTGCTGCTGTGCTGCATGGTGACGGGCTATACTGTCCTGCGCCTGGAGCAAAAAGAGCAGTACCGTCAGGATACCATCGTGGTGTACCAGGCCCAGCCGCAGACCTCCGCGGCGGCGCCTCAGCTGCCGCAGAAATCCGCTGCCGTTCCGACAGAGGCAACTGACACGGAGACAACAGGCGTGGAGGAAGCTGTCCCTGCTGTGCAGCCCGACACCGAAGGCCTGTACGCCACCCCCAGCGGCAAGCGCTATCATTATGACGCCGCCTGCCCCGGAAAGAACAGTCAGGCCATCACATGGGAGGAGGCCCGGCAGCGGGGCCTGACGCCCTGCAAAAAATGTGTGCCCTCATAAATCATGAAAAAAGCAGTCTGTGGCCGAAATCGGCCCCAGGCTGCTTTTCCGCTTATTCATAAATGGAATCCACCATGGCAATGACCTCGTCCCGGGACAGGCTTGTGATGATGCAGCACTCCAGATTTCCGGTGTGCCATACGGCGCAGGAGGAGGCGTTGTTGTTGTACAGGTAGTGGGTAATGCCGCCCTTGACGTATTCAACCAGTTGAGTGTCGTCTTTTTCGTAATAAACCGTTCGGGGATCCCCCAGGGCGAAAACGTCGATGCTGAGCCGGTCGTCACCCGCCTCATAGCTTGCCGTGAAAAAGACGGTGTTGCCGAGGGTGTCTACCGTCACAGTCTCTGTGTCGAAGATCTCCGGAATATAGCTGGGCGCCACCGGCGCGGTGATCCCGTAGGCGGTAAGGGCCTCCTGCAGGGTTGCGTACTGCGTGTCCTCCGCGGGCGTGGCGGGTGTGGGCGCCACCTGCTGTGTATCGCTTTCCTGCCGGTTCTCGATAGTCAGGATGTCCGACGTCCACGCAACGATCATCTGATAGACGTTGTCAAAACCCACCGCCGTGCAGATCAGCAGCAGGGTCAGACACGCCGCGGCTGCCGCCGCCAGCAGCCGCCTGCGCACTGTGCGCCTCCTGCCCTTGTCCCGCTCCGCCGCGGCGGGATACAGCGAGCGGCCTTCACCCTCTGCCGTGTTATACAGGGTGTGGAACTCCTGCAGCATGCGCCGGGCGTCCGTCTGGGTGATCTCCGGATGGGGACTATGCAATTGGTTCAGGCGGAAATGGTCGTTCTGGTTCTCCATACGCCGAACCTCCTTCTAAATAATATATGTATTGACCACAAAAAAGCTGACAAAGGCAGATTAAAACGCCGGAAAAGCCTCCCGAATACGCTTCCGGATGCGCTCAAGCCGCTTTTGGCTGTTCCATACGCTGATGCCCAGCGCCGCCGCGGCGGTCTTATGGCTGGCGCCCTCCACCAGCAGCAGTTGAAAAAGAAGCCGGTCGGTCTCGTCAAACGATTCAGCCACAAAGGACTGTATGGCCGATACCTGCTGCCGGTCAGATACCTCCGCGGCAAGATCTCCCGGCGCGGCGACTTGGGCGCCGTCCTCCGGCCAGCCGGTCAGCAGGGCTGCTTCCCGCTGCCGCGTGCGCTGATAGTTCATCAGCTTGTTCTTCAGCGTCTGCATCAGCCATCCGCCCACGTTCTCGTGATGCCGCAGCCGGTCAAATTGCAGATACGCCTCGTGAAAGGTGTCCTGCACCAGTTCCTCGGCGATCTCACGGCGCTGCGTTCGGGTATAGGCATACCGGAGCAGCCCCTCCACGTGGGCAAGATACAGCGCGTCAAACGCGCTGTCATATTCCGCCGCCACAGCGTCACCTCCTTCGCCTGACTTGCATGGATCATAGTATACCACAGGATTTTCCCTTCCGCCACCACGAAAAACAGGATGCGGGAAAAAGCGGAAAAAAGGAGCCTATATTGTCAGATTTTTCCGCGAGCAGACATATAAGAAGTAAAGGCGGCAGCCATTGCCGTCCTTGCGGAGACCGGAGAAGAAAAAACAGAAAACACCGCACATCGGAAACATTTTCCCCAAAACAGCGTCTTACTGAATAAAGAGGAAAATTCCACCAACCGTCGGTTGTCTTTGTACCCTCAGCGCAATAGAATGGAAACAGAAAGAATTGCATGGCCGGAAAGGAGCTTGTGTATGAAGCGGAAGTTTTTGCTGCTGCTGTTGGCGGCGGCGATGGCATTGACCCTGCTGGGCTGCGGCGGAGAGATCCGCGCCGTGGAGCAGTGTGCGCAGCGGTATTTGCAGACCTTCAAAACGGAGGGTATCGAAAAAGCGGTGACCTACTGCCACTTTGAAGCCAGCGAGTTTTACTCCCAGGATGCGCACCGAGACCTGTTTGCCCGCTCCGGCTGTGCCATTCAGGATTACCGGATCCGGAACATTGACAAGATCAACGATGGACTCTACGCCCTGACGCTGGAGCTGCAGGATGCCGACGGACAGTGGAAAAATGTCTACAACTTCGTGGGACGCATTGACGGCGCTTACCGCTATATCAGCGGCATCAGCCATATTCCGGAGGCGCTGCGCACCGGCTTTGTGCCGGAGGACTATCGCGTCACCGATATCACCTGACGAAACTGAGATAGAGAAAAGGCAAGTCATCCGACTTGCCTTTTTGCGTATCGTCCGCAGCCGTTTTCGCGCATATTGTGCGTCCCGCGCCGCATATAGTGTGGCAAAGAACAGGAGGTGCGCCATATGGCAGCGGGAAAACGTGTAGGAACCGGCATCCCATCACCGGCAAGAGGAAAAGCGGCGGGCGGCAGACGGCGCGGCAAGCGCCAGCAGTCCGGCGCGGGCAGCTCACGCACCATGATACAGCTGCTTGTCAGCGCCGCCATACTGGTGGTGGTCGTGACGGTAAAGTTCACCATGCCGGATGTGGCGCATCAGTATGGCGGCGCGCTGCTGCGCCTGATGGGCGAGGACACCGACTTCGTGGCGGCCTTTTCCGCCGCGGGCCGCGCCATCGGCGGCGATGATCTGGCCCAGGCGGTCACCGATGCCTGCGCGGCGGTGTTCGGTGCGGAAAAGGTAACGGTCTCACAGCAGACAGACCGCAACGCCGTCACCTATGGCGCCGAGACCACGCCGGAGATCGCGGATATGCTCCAGCAGGTGCTGGGCTTTGCCTATCAAAAGCCGGTGGAGGGGACGGTGACCTCCTCCTTCGGCTTTCGGGATCACCCCGTGGCGGGGACGGAGCGGTTTCACTACGGCCTTGACCTGGGCTGCGAAAAGGGAACCGTCATCCACGCCTTTGCCGACGGCACCGTGACGGCGGTGGCGGACAGCGCGGAGTTGGGTAAATATCTGGTGCTGTCTCATCAGGACGGCTATACCACCCTGTATGCCCATTGCAGCCGTATCAATGCCTCCGCCGGTCAGTCCATCCGGATGGGCGACCCTATCGCGGAGGTGGGGGACACCGGCGACGCCACCGGCTATCACCTGCACTTTGAGCTGCACCACAACAACATCTATCTCAACCCCATCTATTATGTCGTGTAAGCCGCGTGCTGCCCTGTCCATCTCTCCCACAGCGCCGCTTCTGCTGGCGCTGTTTGTGATGCTGTCTTCGCCGCTTCTGCTGGCCGCGCTGCTGCTGGCGGCGGCGCTGCATGAGCTGGGACATTGTCTGGCGCTGCGGGCCCTCCATGCCCGCGTAACGGCCATCCGCATTTCGGCGCTGGGGGCGGAGATGCAGGTGGCGGGCAGCCTCTCCTATGGCGGCGAGGTGCTGGCCGCGGCGGCAGGGCCGGCTGTCAATCTGGCGCTGGCGCTGGTGCTGGGGCTTGGGGGGCGTCTCTGGGAGGGGATGTACCTGTTTTCCGGCGCCCAGCTGGTGCTGGGCGTGTTCAATCTGCTGCCCATCCAGCCGCTGGACGGCGGCAGCATCCTGTGGAATCTGTCCGCCTGGTTGACGGAGCCCTATACCGCTGACCGTGTGGCGGCCGCAGTCAGCTTCGGCATGGCGGCGTTGCTGACGCTGGCGGCCGCCGCGGCGCTGTGGCTGGGGGGCAGTCCGTTCCTGCTGCTGGCAGCCATGGCTCTGTTTGTTCGCGCGGTGCGGGAAATAGGGCTTGTCAAATGGGTGCAAAACGGGTAAAATAAACGGATAGATTATACAACAGGAGAACAACTGTGGATAAAAAGCTGGAACGCATCCTGCCTCGGGTGCAGAAGCCGGCCCGCTATGTGGGCGGCGAATATAACGCGGTCATCAAGGACAAGGCGGCGGTGGATACCCGCATCGCCTTTTGCTTTCCTGACACCTACGAGATCGGCATGTCCAATCTGGGCATGCGGATCCTGTACGGCGTCATGAATCAGATGGACGGCGTGTGGTGTGAGCGTGTCTTTGCCCCCTGGGGGGATATGGAGCAGGAGATGCGCCGCGCGGACATGCCCCTTTTTGCGCTGGAATCCGGTGACCCCATTACGGATTTTGACATTGTGGCCTTTTCTGTGGGGTATGAGATGGCCTTTACCGCCATCCTCAACATGCTGGATCTGGCTAAGATCCCGCTGCGCAGCGCGCAGCGCGGCGGCCTGACCCCACTGGTGATCGCCGGCGGCACCGCCATGTACAACGCCGAGCCCATCGCGGATTTCATTGACCTGGTCAGCCTGGGCGAGGGGGAGGATATCACTGTGGAGCTGGTGGAGCTGCACCGCAGGGCCCGCCGCGATGGCTGGAGCAAGGCGGAATTCCTACGCGCTGCCGCCCAGCTGGACGGCATCTATGTGCCCAGTCTGTACGACATTTCCTATCACGATGACGGCACGGTAAGCGCCATCACCCCCCGTGACGGCGCCCCCGCTGTGGTGACCAAGCGTATCGTTCACGACATGGACAAGGCCTATTTCCCGGTAAATACTATCGTTCCCAGCACTGAGATCGTGCAGGATCGCGTGATGCTGGAGCTGTTCCGCGGCTGCATCCGCGGCTGCCGTTTCTGTCAGGCGGGCTATGTCTATCGCCCTGTCCGCAATCGCAGCCGGGATCTGTGCGCCCAGTACTGTCTGGATTCCTGCAACGACTCCGGCTATCAGGAGGTGACGCTCTCCTCCCTCAGCACCAGCGATTACCCGCCCCTGACAGATCTGTGCGACCAGCTGGAGCCCTTCTGCGAAGCGCGGCATGTGAACCTGTCACTGCCCTCTCTTCGGGCGGACAATTTCTCCATGGCGCTGATGCAGCGTCTGGCAAAGGGCCGCAAGACCGGCCTGACCTTCGCGCCGGAGGCGGGCACCCAGCGGCTGCGGGATGTCATCAATAAGAACGTGACGCTGGAAGCGCTGCTGGACTCCTGCCACACCGCCTTTGCCGGCGGCTACAACGCGGTGAAGCTCTATTTCATGCTGGGGCTGCCCACCGAGACGGATGAGGACGTGCTGGGCATCGCCGATGTGGCCGCCCGCGTCATGCACGCCTGGCGGGAGAGCGCACCCAACAAGCAGCGGGGTGTTCGTATCACCGTTTCCACCTCCTATTTCGTCCCCAAGCCCCACACCGCCTTTCAGTGGGAGCCTCAGATCACCCGGGAGGAGTACGAGCGCCGCGTACAGTTGCTGCGGGAGAATATGACCACCAAAACCGTCACCTACAATTGGCACGATGGGCAGACCTCTTTCATCGAGGCGGTGCTGGCCCGCGGTGATCGGCGGCTGGGCGATGTGCTGGAGACCGTATGGCGGAAAGGCGGACACCTTGATGCGTGGGAGGAGTATTTCTCTCTGGATCGCTGGCTGGAAGCCTTTGACGAATGCGGCGTTGACCCAGCGTTTTACGCCTACCGCCGTCGAGAAAAGGACGAACTCATGCCCTGGGATATGATCTCCAGCGGCGTGACGAAGGAATACCTGTGGCGTGAGCATGAAAACGCCGTGGCAGGCGTCACCACGCCGGACTGCCGCACCCGCTGCAACGGCTGCGGCGCCAACAAACTGGTAGGAGGGAAGTGCGATGTCTAAGCTGAGACTGCTGTTTGTCAAGGAAGCTCAGGCGGCCTATATCTCTCACCTTGATCTGATGCGTACCTTCCAGCGGTGTTTTCCCCGTACGGAGCTGGAGATCAAGCACACCCAGGGCTATCATCCCCACCCCATCATCTCCATCGTCCTGCCCCTGCCGGTGGGGCAGAGCAGTGATTGCGAACTGTTGGATTTCGAGGTGACCCAGGCCAGTGACGGCAGCGGCATTGCCGAAAAGCTCAACACCGGCATGCCCACCGGCATCCGCGTGCTGGACTGCTATGAGGCCCTGCGCCCCATCCGCCAGCTGGACAGTCTTCAGGCTGATGTGACGCTGGAGTACGACGCCGGCGTGCCGGAGGGTGCGGCGGAGAAATTGCAGCAGCTGCTGGGCCGTGACACCCTTGTGATCCAGAAGCGCACCAAGCGCAAGGAGCTGGCGGACGTGGATATCGCCCCCATGATCCGCAGCGCGGCGGTAACGGAGGACGGGCATAATGTGTTCATCGACCTGACCGTTCAGGCCCAAAACCCGGGACTGAACCCCCAGCTCATCGAAAAAGCCATTGCCACCTATCTGCCGCAGCTGACGCCGGACTTTGTCCGTGTCCGCCGCCGCCGTATTCTGGACGAAAACGGACAGGATTTTCGATGATTTTCCCGCAAAAGTGAAAATAATGCTTGCATTTACCGAATTTGTATGGTATCCTATCATGGCGTGAAAAGGGCGGTCCTCTGTCGCCGGTGCAAGATGCACCCTTGAAATGGCGTTACGAACACCTATAAATACAGGAGGAAAAATCCATGGATCTCATCAAAGCATTGAACGAAAAGCAGCTGAAGGAAGTGCCTCAGGTGCAGGTGGGCGATACCGTCCGCGTGCATGTGAAGGTCAAGGAAGGCTCCCGCGAGCGTATTCAGGTTTTCGAGGGTACTGTTATTGCCAAGAAGCATGGCGGCATCGAGGAGACCATCACCGTCCGCCGTATCTCCTACGGCGTGGGCGTGGAGAAGGTGTTCCCCGTACATTCTCCCTCCATCCAGACCATCGAGACCGTGCGTCACGGCTTCGTGCGCCGCGCCAAGCTGTACTATCTGCGTGACCGTGTCGGCAAGGCCGCCAAGATCCGCGAAAAGCTGTAAGCGAATTCGATCCAAGAAAAACCGCCTGCTGCCATGCGGGCGGTTTTTTCCTTTTCATTTGACGAAAACCGTGGTATAATTATTTTGATTTGAAGAAATTGCGAGGTGAGCACCATGCAGATAGAAGGACTGAGCTGGTTCCCCGGCCATATGACGAAAACCAAGCGCATGATCGTGGCCGAGATCAAGAACGTGGACGCGGTGTGCGAGATACTGGACGCCCGCATCCCCTTGTCCAGCCGCAACCCCGATGTGGATGAGATGACGGCGGGCAAGCCCCGTCTGGTGGTGCTGAACCGTGTAGATCAGGCCGATCCCGGAGAGACAAAGCGCTGGGCCGCCTATTTCCGGGGAAAAGGCTATGCCGTGCTGGAGGCCAACGCCAAGGGCGGCGTGGGCACCGCCCAATTCGCCGCCGCCGTGCGGGAGCTTTTGAAGGACAAGCTGGCTGCCTATGCCGAAAAGGGTCAGATCGGCCGCACCGTCCGCGTCATGGTGCTGGGCATCCCCAACGTGGGAAAATCCACCTTTATCAATAAGGTGGCCCACCGCAAGACCGCCAAGGCGGAGGATCGCCCCGGTGTGACCCGCTCCAAGCAGTGGGTGCCGGTGGATCGGACGCTGGAGCTGCTGGACACCCCCGGCATCCTGTGGCCCAAGTTCGATGACGTGGAGGTCGGCAAGCGTCTTGCCTTTACGGGCGCCATCAAGGACGATGTTATGGATATTGAGGAGCTGGCCTGCTATCTGATGGAGTATCTGGGCCGGCACTACGCGGACATCCTCACCGAGCGGTATAAGATCGACGTGGAGGAGGGGGACATGGGCTACGACCTGCTGACTAAGGCGGGGCGTAAGCGCGGCTTCCTTATGCGGGGGGCTGAGGTGGATACCGAGCGCATGGCCCGCATCCTGCTGGATGAATTTCGCGGCGGCAAGCTGGGCCGCTTTACGCTGGAAACGGTGGAGGAGGTACAGGGATGAACTGTCCAGACTGCGGAAAAGAAATGGAACAGGGAAAGGTTGTCACCTCCTACAGTCGGGGTCTATTTTTTCTGCCGCCGGACGGCGATATCGACGCCATCATTCTGACTAAGAAGTACGTCACGCGGCAGAACGGCATCGTGCTGGACGGCCCCTATAACTCCAATTTTCCCAACGAATCCAGCTTTTCCGCCTGTGTTTGCCGGGACTGCCGCAGGATCATGCTGAATTATTGAAAGGAGCCGCCCATGGAGCTTTGGACATACGAACAGGAGGCCTGGGCACAGGGTGCGGAGACGGTCTGCGGCGTGGACGAGGCCGGAGCGGGCCCCCTGATGGGGCCGGTGTACGCGGCGGCGGTGATCCTGCCCCGCGGATGCGGCATCGAGGGGCTCAACGACTCAAAGAAGCTGACGGAGAAAAAGCGGGACGCGCTTTATGAGGTCATCACTGCCGCGGCGCTGGCCTGGTCGGTGGCCAGCGTCAGCGCCGCGGAGATCGACGCCACCGATATCCTCTCCGCCCGTATGAAGGCCATGCAGCTGGCCATCGACGGTTTGTCCGTGAAGCCGGATCTGGCCTTCATCGACGGCAACCGTGACCACGGAAAGTACGCCGCCATTACCGTACCCCACCGCTGCATCATCGGCGGCGACGGCCATTCCGCCTCTATTGCGGCCGCCTCCATTCTGGCAAAGGTCAGCCGTGACCGGTATGTGACCGATGTGCTGGATAAGCAATATCCCCAGTATCAGTTTGCCAAACACAAGGGCTACGGCACTAAGCTCCACTACGCCATGCTGGATCAATACGGCCCCTGCCCGGAGCACCGCATGACCTTTCTGAAAAAGTGGGAGGCCAGACGATGAGCCGGGCTGAGGGCATGCAGGGTGAGGCCATGGTGGCCCGTTATCTGCGGGAACGAGGGTACAAGCTGGCAGCCCACGGCTATCGCAGCCGCTACGGCGAGATCGACCTCATTGCCTGGGACGGCGATGTGCTGTGCTTTGTGGAGGTCAAGACCCGCACGAATCTGAGCATGGCTTTGCCGCGGGAGTATGTGACGCCACAAAAGCAAAACCGTCTTCGCAAGACCGCCATGATGTATCTGGCGGAGAAGCGGCTGGATTGCCGCGCCCGCTTCGATGTGGCGGAGGTCTACGCCGAGCACGGCTTCGATCAGGCCCGCATAGAATATATGGAGAATGCTTTCCAATAAGGAGAACGCTATGATACCGTATTTTGACGCCCATTGTGACACCATCTATCGCTGTCTGGAGACGGGGGAGACCTCTGCTCTGGACTACGGTGAGAACCGCGAGGAACAGCGCCGCTACTATGCCGCCGCGACCCACCTGCGGAAAAACGGCGGCCACATTGATTTGGAGCGTGGCCTGCGGTTTTCCCGCTGCGCCCAGTTTTTCGCCCTGTTCCACGACGCGGTGGAGGCCCCTGCCGACGGTCTGTGGGCGCAATGTCGACGGATGCACGATTTCTTCCTGCGGGAGATGGCAGATAACGCCGATATTGTCCGTCACTGCCGCACCGGCGCGGAGGTGGACGAGACTACAGCACAGGGCAAGGTTGCCGCGCTGCTGAGCATTGAGGGCGCCGACCTCATCGACTGCGATGTGCATAAGGTGGAGACGGTGGCCGGCTGGGGCGTGCGGCTGCTGAATCCGGTGTGGAATCGCGCCAATGTCCTTTCCGGCACCAATGCCGAGGAGCCGGAGCGCGGCCTGTCTCCGGCGGGGCGGGATTTCATTCGAACGCTGGAGGAGTATGCCATCTATCCCGACGTATCCCATCTGTCCGACGCGGGCTTCTGGGATCTGGTACATATGGCGCGGCGGCCCATCGTGGCGTCCCACTCCAACGCACGTGCCGTCTGCCCTCATCGCCGCAACCTGACGGACGACCAGTTCCGCGCCATCCGTGATCTGGGAGGTGTTGTGGGGCTGAACCTGTACCTGAATTTTGTGGGTGAGTCCACCATGGACGCTCTGGTGGCCCATGTGGAGCATTTTTTGAATCTGGGCGGCGAAAAGACCCTGTGTCTGGGCGGCGATCTGGACGGCTGCGAATCTCTGGCCGCCGGTATGACCGGCATGCAGGATGTTCCCCGCCTGTACGACGCCCTGAGAGCGCGGGGCTACAGCGAGACGCTGTTGAACGATATGTTCTGGAACAATCTCCGCCGCCTGATCTGACGCAAAGGAGCGATGTATGGCACTATACGCAATAGGCGACCTGCACCTGTCGCTGAACTCGGACAAGTCCATGGATATTTTCGGCGACGGCTGGCATGACTACGTCAACCGCATCAGGGAGGGGTTTGCCCCCCTTTGTGAGGATGATGTCACCGTGCTGTGCGGCGACCTCAGCTGGGGCATGAGTCTGGAGGAATCCCTACCGGATCTCCGGTTCATCAACGCCCTGCCGGGGAAAAAGCTGCTGCTGAAGGGCAACCACGATTACTGGTGGAACACCGCCGCCAAAATGAAGCGTTTTTTTGCGGAGAACGGGCTGGACACCCTGGATATTCTTCACAACAACTGCCACTTTTACGGCGACATCGCACTGTGCGGTACCCGCGGCTGGTTTTACGAGCTGGATCGTCAGGGCACCCACGACGAAAAGGTGCTGTTGCGGGAGGTCGGACGTCTGGAGACCTCGCTGAAAGCGGCGGGGGACAGAGAGAAGCTCTGCTTTCTCCACTACCCGCCGGTCTATCAGGGCTACGAGTGTCCCGAGATCCTGCGCCTGCTGCGGGAATACGGCGTAAAGGCCTGCTATTACGGCCATTTGCACGGCGCGTCTCACCGCCGCGCCATCGAGGGGACGCGGGGCGGCACCCTGTTTTCCCTGGTCGCCGGTGATTTTTTGGGGTTTATTCCTAAAAAAATTTGCGAATCATGCAAAAAGGTATGGTAATTCCAGATGTTTTCTGTTATCATATACACTTGGCTATTCAAATGTATTCTTATGCCATCACAACATAGATGTAAACTGGAGGAAAAGCAACAATGACTGTCAAAAGCTGCGAAAAACTGGAGAAGAGCAGAGTCGCTCTGACCATCGAGGTGGGCGCTGAGGAGTTCGAGACTGCCGTCAACAAGGCGTATCTGAAGATGCGCGGCAAGATGAACATTCCCGGCTTCCGCCCCGGCAAGGCCCCCCGCAAGATGATCGAGAGCATGTACGGCGCCGAGGTCTTTTATGAGGAAGCCATCAACGCCATCCTGCCCGAGGCGTACGAAAGCGCCGTGGACGAGCAGAAGCTGGAGGTCGTTGGCTATCCCCAGGTTGAGATCGAGAGCGTCGGCAAGGAAGGCGCCTCCTTCAAGTGTACCGTCGCCGTGTATCCCGAGGTGGAGCTGGGCCAGTACAAGGGCCTGGAGGCCGTGAAGGCCGAGGTCAAGGTCATGGCCGCCGATGTGAACGCCCGCCTGAAGGAAATGGCCGAGCGCAACAGCCGCCTGGTGGCGGTCGAGCGTGCCGTCAAGAAGGGCGACACCGCCAATATCGACTTTGAGGGCTTCGACCAGGGCGTGGCCTTTGAGGGCGGCAAGGGCGATGCCTTTGATCTGGAGATCGGCTCCGGCAGTTTCGTTCCCGGCTTCGAGGATCAGCTCATCGGCATGAAGGCCGGCGAGGAGAAGGACATCGACATTACCTTCCCCGAGAACTATACCCCCGAACTGGCCGGCAAGCCCGTGGTCTTCCATGTGAAGGTCAACGAGGTCAAGGTCAAGGAACTGCCCGCCATCGACGACGAGTTTGCCAAGGACGTGTCCGAGTTTGACACCCTGAAGGAACTGAAGGCCGACATCAAGAAGAAGATGATCGACGAGCGTACCACCGCTGCCCAGCACGCCTTTGAGGATGTGCTGATGACCAAGGTGGCCGAAGGCGTCAAGGCCGACATCCCCGAGGAGATGATCGAGCTGCAGGCCCAGCAGATGCTGGAGGGCTTCAAGCAGCAGCTGGCCTCTCAGGGTATCCCCTTTGACCAGTACACCAAGATGACCGGCATGAACGAGGAGCAGATCATCATGGACGCCAAGGAGCCCGCGACCAATCAGGTGAGAATGGATCTGGCCATCCGCGCCATCATCAAGGCTGAGGGTCTGGAAGTCTCCGACGAGGAAGTGGAGAACGAGATGAAGACCGTGGCCGAGAAGTACGGCATGGATCTGGATACCGTCAAGAAGTATCTGCGCACCGCAGATGTGAAGGAGCAGCTCATGCGCGAGAAGGTCATCAAGGTGGTGGCTGATTCTGCCAAGGCTGTCGCCCCCGAGGTCAAGGAAGAGGAGACCAAGGCCGAGGAAACCGAAGAGAAGAAAGACTAAATCACATTTCAGGGTGGGTATACTTTGACTATCTTTCGTAATGGAGGTATTTTATAATGAGTTTGGTTCCCTATGTTGTTGAGCAGACCAACCGCGGCGAGCGGTCTTACGATATTTTTTCCCGTCTGCTGAATGACCGCATTATCTTCCTGGGCGAAGAAGTGAATGATACCACCGCCAGCCTGGTCGTTGCCCAGCTGCTGTATCTGGAGGCACAGGATCCCGACAAGGACATCCAAATGTATATCAACAGTCCCGGCGGCAGTGTGACGGCCGGCATGGCCATCTATGACACCATGCAGTACATCAAGTGTGATGTATCCACTATCTGCATCGGCATGGCCGCCAGCATGGGCGCGTTTCTGCTGTCCTGCGGCGCCAAGGGCAAGCGCATTGCCCTGCCCAATGCCGAGGTGATGATCCACCAGCCCTCCGCCGGCACCAAAGGCAAGGTGACCGACATGGAGATCGACGTGGAGCATTTCCTGAAAATCAAGCAGCGTATCAACCGGATCCTTGCCGAAAACACCGGCAAAACGCCGGAGCAGATCAAGGCCGACTCCGAGCGGGATAACTGGATGATCGCCGAAGAAGCGCGTGAATACGGCCTGGTGGACAAGGTCATCTATAAGCGCTGAGTGAGGTAGCATATGGCTGAAAATTCTAAGGCACTGCGGTGTTCCTTCTGCGGCAAGACCGAAAATCAGGTACACCGCATGATCCAGGGGTCGGGTGTCCGTATCTGCGATGAATGTGTGCATCTTTGCCTGTCTTTGCTGGACGACGATTATGACACCGAACCGGAGCTGGTGGAAAGCCTCGACCAGCTGCCCACCCCCCGTGAGATCAGGGCCGTTCTGGACGAGTATGTGGTGGGACAGGAGGCGGCCAAGATCGCCCTGTCCGTGTCCGTTTATAACCACTATAAGCGTATTTTCTTCGGCGGCGGCGAGGATGTGGAGCTGCAGAAGAGCAACATCCTGATGGTAGGCCCCACCGGCAGCGGCAAGACCCTGTTTGCCCAGACCCTGGCCCGTGTGCTGAAAGTCCCCTTCGCCATCGCCGACGCCACCACCCTGACCGAAGCCGGTTACGTGGGTGACGACGTGGAGAATATCCTGCTGCGCCTTCTGCAGGCGGCGGATTTCGATGTGGAGTTGGCCGAGCGCGGCATCATCTACGTGGATGAGATCGACAAAATTGCCCGTAAGAGCGAGAATACCTCCATCACCCGCGATGTGTCCGGCGAGGGTGTGCAGCAGGCGCTGCTGAAGATCCTGGAGGGAACCGTGGCCAACGTGCCGCCCCAGGGCGGCCGCAAGCACCCCCATCAGGAATTCATTCAGATCAACACCCGCAACATTCTCTTCATCTGCGGCGGCGCCTTCGACGGCCTGGAAAAGATCATCGAGCGCCGTACCGACCGAAAGGGCATTGGTTTCGACGCCGTGGTGGAGAGCAAGGCTGAGCGCCGTCAGGGCCAGCTTCTCAAGGAAGTGCAGCCCCACGATCTGCTGAAATTCGGTATTATCCCGGAGCTGGTGGGCCGCCTGCCGGTGATCGCCGCGCTGGACGGCCTGACCCGCGATGATCTGGTGACCATCCTGACCCAGCCCAAGAACGCGCTGGTGAAGCAGTATCAAAAGCTGCTGGAATACGATGATGTGGAGCTGAAATTCACGCCGGATGCGCTGGAAGCCATCGCTGACAAGGCTATCGAGCGCAATATCGGCGCCCGCGGCCTGCGCGCCGTCATGGAGGGCGTGCTGACCCAATTGATGTATGACATCCCGTCTGACCACACCATCGCACAGGTGACCATTACCGCCGATTGCGTGAAAAACGGCGCACAGCCCGAGATCGTCCACGATCCCGACCACGCCGTGCGGCGGGCAAAATTAAAGACCGGAAAGCAGCCGGAGAAAAAATCCTCCGCACCGGCCTCTTAAAGCATGAACAGGGGAGAGGCACTGCCTCTCCCCATGCGCTTTTTTCAATACCGGAGGACAACAGATGTCTCTCCGGCAAAAGGAGAACCCTCTATGGAACGAACGACTTTGAATATTCCTGTCATCGCCCTTCGCGGCCTGACAGTTTTCCCCGATTTGACGCTGAGCTTTGATGTGGAGCGCGAGATCTCCATTTACGCACTGGACAGCGCCATGGAGAGCGACGACCGCACCATCTTTCTGGTGACCCAGCGCGAGATCGCCACCGCCGCGCCCACGGAGCAGGATCTCTATACTGTGGGCACCATCTGCCGTATCCTGCAGATCCTTAAAACCTCCGAGACCAGCGTTCGCGTCATTGTCGAAGGACAGCAGCGCGCCCGCATCCACCGCCTGTGGCAGAACAAGCCCTTCCTGCAGGCCAATGTGGAGCTGCTGGAGGAGGATTTCCCCGGCCGCATGACGCCCCGAACCGAGGCCATCATCCGCCAGACCTATGTGATCTTCGGCGAATATAAGGAACTGGTCACCAACCTGAACGATGATTTCATCTCCGCCGTGCTGGACTGCCGCGACCCCGGCCGTCTGGCGGACTTCATCGCCCAGAACATCAACCTGCGCCATGGCGAGCGGCAGCGCGTACTGGAGGAGTTGAATCCCGTCAAGCGCCTGCGCCTTCTCAACGAGATCCTGGCCCATGAGGTGGAGGTCATCTCGCTGGAGGTGGAGCTGGAGCACAAGGTGCGCTCCCGTGTGGCACAGGTGCAGAAGGATATGATCCTGCGGGAGCAGTTGAAGGTTTTGAAGCACGAGCTGGGCGACGACGGCGACGAGGAGATCGAGGAGTATGCCCAGAAGATCGAAGCCATGAAGCTGCCGGAGGAGATCCACAATAAGCTGATGAAAGAGGTGGATCGCCTTGCCAAGCAGCCTTACGGCAGCGCCGAGGCCTCCGTCATCCGCAACTATCTGGATGTGTGTCTGGAAATGCCCTGGCACAAAACCACCCGTGACCGCGCCGACGTGGCGAAGGCCCGCGCCATTCTGGATAAGGAGCATTTCGGACTGGAAAAGGTCAAGGAGCGCATTTTGGAGTTCATTGCCGTGCGTCAGATCAACCCCGACGCCAAGGGCAAGATCCTGTGTCTGGTGGGCCCTCCGGGTGTGGGCAAGACCTCCATCGCCATCTCCGTGGCAAAGGCCATGAACCGCAAGCTGGCCCGCCTCAGTCTGGGCGGCGTGCGGGATGAGGCGGATATTCGCGGCCACCGGAAGACCTATATCGGGGCCATGCCCGGCCGCATCATTGACGCGCTGGCCCGCTCCGGCTCCATGAATCCGCTGCTGGTGCTGGATGAGATCGACAAGCTGGCCAGCGATATGCGGGGCGACCCCGCCTCCGCGCTGCTGGAGGTGCTGGACAGCGAACAGAACTACGCCTTCCGCGATCATTTTCTGGAAATTCCGGTGGATCTGAGCCGCGTTATGTTTATCACCACCGCCAACACGCTGGACACCATTCCCCGCCCCTTGCTGGATCGTATGGAGGTCATTGAGCTGTCCAGCTATACAGACGAGGAAAAGCTGCAGATCGCCAAGCGCCACCTGCTGCCCAAGCAGTTGAAGGAGCACGGCCTGAAGCGTACCCAGCTTCATATCAGCGACGCCGCCATCCGCGCCGTCATTTCCGGCTATACCCGCGAATCCGGCGTCCGTGTTTTAGAGCGTCAGCTGGGCAAGCTATGCCGCAAGACCGCGATGCTGCTGGTAGAGGGCGAGGTAAAGCGCGTCAACATAACTGAGAAGAATCTCTCCGACTATCTGGGTACTCTCCGCTATACCCCGGGCGTACATAGTGAGCAGGACGAGGTTGGCGTCGTCAACGGTCTGGCCTGGACAGAGGTGGGCGGCGAGATATTAGAGGTGGAGGTCAATGTCATGGACGGCTCCGGCAAGCTGGAGCTCACCGGCAATCTGGGCACCGTCATGCAGGAATCCGCCAAGGCCGCTCTCAGCTGTCTCCGCAGCCGCACGGAAAGTCTGCGGCTGGAGAAGGACTTCTATAAAACGAAGGATATCCATATCCATTTCCCCGAGGCCGCCACGCCCAAGGACGGCCCCTCCGCCGGTATCGCCATTACCACCGCCATGCTGTCCGCCCTGACGGGCCGCAAGGTGCGCCGCGATGTGGCCATGACCGGCGAGGTGACGCTGCGGGGCCGTGTGCTGCCCATCGGCGGTTTGAAGGAAAAGACCATGGCCGCCCTGCGCAACGGCATCAAAACCGTCATTATCCCCAAGGAAAACGAAAAGGATCTTGCGGAGATCGACCAGACCGTCCGCAAGGCGCTGCACTTCATTTCTGTGGAAACTGTGGACGCGGTGTTTGCCGCCGCTCTGGTGCCGGAGAGCAGCGCGGACGCGGTGGAGCATATGGCCGCCCTTGTCACCGACACGCCGTATCAGGAGGTACGTCATGGCCATCAACTTTAATAAAGCGGAGTTTGTCCTTTCAGCGGTGAAGCCCTCCGCCTTCCTCCGCGATGGTCGGCCTCAGGTGACCTTCGCAGGCCGTTCCAACGTGGGCAAATCCTCCGTCATCAACCGCCTGCTGAACCGCAAAAACTTCGCCCGCGTGGGTGCCACCCCCGGCAAGACCACTCAGATCAACTATTTCCGTATCGACGACAAGATCTACTTCACTGACCTGCCCGGCTACGGCTATGCCAAGGTCTCCAAGGACGAGCGTGACCGCTGGGGCCGCTTGATGGAAAGCTATTTCGCAGAGGAAGATCTCATTACTCTCGGTATCCTCATCGTGGACGCACGCCATAAGCCTACCGCTGACGACGTGACGATGTGCGACTATTTCAAGTCCACCGGCTGCCCCATGGTGGTGGTAGCAAACAAGCTGGACAAGCTGAAAAAAAGCGAGATCGAACCCAACCTCGCCCTGATCCGCCAGACGCTGACGCTGGCGGAGACCGTGCTCCTCATCCCGTTCTCCGCAGAGAAGGGGACGGGCAAAACGGAGCTGCTGGCCGCTATCGGCCAGTATTGCGGCAAATGACTGTACTGAAAGCCCCTATCAGCGGCGCGTGAGCGCCGCTGATAGGGGCTTTTTTCCATTTGCCGCGATTCTTGTGCCAAAAACTTGTTGCGTCACAGGAAAAAATTGCCATTGAAACACTATCCGTAATAAAAATTTGCCATTTGTTACAGATTTGACAATCTAAATTTGGGCAAGCCGCCGAAATTGACATTTATTTAACAAAATTGGTTGATATTTTTTTAACGAAGTAGTACAGTATAGTACAGAGGAAAACTTTGGGATAGAAAAAGAAAGAAAACAGGAGGCATAACGACAATGGCATACGAAGAATTTCTGGGTATGTACCAATCCAAGCTGACCACGGCAGACGAAGCGGTAAAAGTCATCAAGTCCGGCGACTGGGTAGACTATGGCTTCTGCAACACGCATCCCCATGTGCTGGATGAGGCGCTGGCCCGCCGCGCGCCGGAACTGGAGGACGTCAAGGTTCGCGGCGGCATTGCCCTGTGGAAGCCCGCGATTTTTGATATTGAGGATCCTGTCCATCACATTATTTATAATTCCCATCATACCGGCGGCTTTGAGCGCAAACACATTGAGACCGGCGCCTGCTTTTACGAGCCCATGCGCTATTCCGAGCTGCCCCGCTATTATTACGATCACATCAACCCGCCGGATGTGGCTATGATCCAGGTGGGCCCCATGGATAAGCACGGCTATTTCAACTTCGGCGTCTCCGCCTCCCACATGAAAGCCATCTGCGACACCGCCAAGATCCTGATTGTCGAGGTAAACCAGAACATGCCCCGATGCCTGGGCGGTTTTGGCGAAAGCGTACATATCACTGATGTGGATATGATCGTGGAGGGCCGCAACGACCCCATGGGCCAGTTGCTGTCCGCACCTCCCACCGAGATCGACAAGGCCGTGGCCAGACAGGTGGTGGAGCGCATCCCCAACGGCGCCTGCCTGCAGCTGGGCATCGGCGGTATGCCCAACGCCGTGGGCAAGCTGCTGTGCGAGTCTGATCTGAAGGATATGAGCGTCCATACCGAGATGTATGTGGAGGCCTTCGTGGATCTGTCCCTGTGCGGCAAGATCAGCGGCGCCAACAAGAGCATCGACCATGGCCGCCAGACCTACTCCTTCGCCGCCGGCAGCCAGCGGGTCTATGACTTCCTGGATGACAACCGCATGTGCATGGCGGCGCCCGTCAGCTATGTCAATGACATCCGCACCATCGCCGCCATTGATAACTTCATGTCCATCAACAACGCGGTGGATATCGACCTGTACGGCCAGGTCAGCAGCGAGACCTCCGGCGTTCGCCATATTTCCGGTGCCGGCGGCCAGCAGGATTTCGTTCTGGGCGCCTACCTGTCCAACGGCGGCAAGAGCTTCATCTGCCTGTCCTCCACCTATCAGAAGAAGGATGGCACCATGGCCTCCCGCATCCGTCCCACGCTGGCCGAGGGCAGCATTGTCACCGATACCCGTGTCAACACCATGTTCGTGGTTACCGAGTACGGCTGCGTCAATCTGAAAGGTCTGTCCACCTGGGAGCGTGCCGAGGCGTTGATCTCCATTGCCCATCCCGACTTCCGCGACGAGCTGATCAAGTCCGCTCAGGCTCAGAAGATCTGGTATCACAGCAATAAGCGCTGATCCCTCCGTATAATACTTCCAACAGGAAGTGCAAGATAAGGTCAAAAGGCGTCGCCCATCGGGCGGCGCCTTTTGGCGTGGAAAACGGTATGCATACACTTTTCCTTGCCAGCGGCAGAAAAATCGGCTATACTGTAAGTAGTGACGATTCGGAACAGCAACGTGGAAAAGGAGGTTTCGGTATGTATACCGTCGGTGAAAAGGTCGTACACCCCCTGCACGGCGCAGGAGAGATCGCGGAGATCGTGGGTGAGCGCGTCAATGGCGTGATAGAGCAGTATTATGTGTTTACCGCGCCTCTCAGCGGTCTGACCCTGAAAATTCCGGTGGCCAACAGTGGCGTGGTGGGGCTGCGGCATCCCGTCAGCCGCCAGCAGCTTTCCCAGCTGCTCTCCTCGCTGCGGGAGATGGAAGAGAATACGGCAGACAACTGGAACCACCGCTATCGTGAGAATATGGAGCGCATCAAAAGCGGCGAGGTGACGCAGGTGGCCCGGGTAGTCAAGAGTCTGATGCACCGCGATGCCCGCCGCGGCCTGTCCACAGTCGAGCGCAAAATGCTCCGCAGCGCCAAGCAGATCCTGCTCAGCGAGATGATGCTGGTGGAGGATCTGTCCTATGACGGGGCGGAGCAATTACTGAGCCGCAGCGTGCTGGCGGAGTAAGGAGAAGCAAATGGCATTTTGGAATACCGCGGAAAAGCTGCGGAACAAGCTGCTGCCCTGCAGCATGGTGGTGGCGGCAGCCGGCACCAGCACCCGCATGGGCGGCCAGGACAAGCTGACGGCTAACCTGGCCGGCGTGCCGGTGCTGATGCGGACGCTGCGCGCCATTGACGGCGCTGCGCTGGTCAGCGAGATCGTCGTGGCGGCACAGCCGGAGAAACTGGAGGAGATCGCGGCGCTGTGCGCCAACGCGGCCCTGCATAAACCGGTAAAGGTGATCCGCGGCGGCACCAGCCGCATCGAATCCGTGCTGGCGGCAGCGCTGGAGTGTGACCGCGGGTCTGAGCTGATCGCCATTCATGATGGCGCCCGTCCTTTGATCCGGCCGGAGCTGATTGACGAGATGATCCGTGCAGGCTATCGTACTCAGGCGGCGGCCCCCGCCGTTCCGGTCACGGACACGGTGAAGATCGCGGACAGCAGCGGTATGGTGCTGTCCACGCCGGATCGCGCCTCTCTTTACGCGGTGCAGACGCCCCAGGTGTTTCAGGCCAATATTCTCAAGGCGGCTCTGCAGGCGGCATTGGCCGATGACGCCGCCGTCACGGATGACTGCGCCGCCGTGGAGCGTTTGGGCAAGCAGGTCTGGCTGGTGCCGGGGGATCCCGCCAATATCAAGATCACCACGCCCGCCGACCTTGCGGTGGCCGAAGCGCTGCTGCGCCAGCGGGAGGCGGCACAATGACGCCCCTGCGGATCGGCCACGGATACGACGTGCACCGGCTCACAGAGGGCCGTCCCTTGATCCTGGGGGGCGTCGCCATCCCCTGGCGGCAGGGGCTGGACGGACACTCTGACGCGGATGTGCTGACCCATGCCGTGATGGACGCGCTGTTGGGTGCTATCGCCGCCGGAGATATCGGACAGCTTTTTCCGGATCAGGATGAGGCGTTCCGCGATATCTCCAGTATGGTGCTGCTGAAACGGGTGGGAGAGCATCTGCGGCGGCAGGGCTACGCCCTGGTGAATATTGATGCCACTCTGATCGCCCAGGCCCCCAAGGTCGCCCCCTATCGGGAGGAGATGCGCCGCAATATCGCCGCCGCGCTGGCGGTGGACATATCCCGCGTCAGCGTAAAGGCCACCACCGAGGAGCATCTGGGCTTTACCGGAACGGGGCAGGGCATGGCCGCCCACGCCGTGGCACTGGTGGAAAAAATATAATTTTTCAGTAAAGAGCGAGGTCACTGGTGACTTCGCTCTTTCTTTTTTCATACATTGGAGTGGAGGAGGTGTACTATGGAGCATTATCTATTTTCGGCGCGGTCTGCCACTCAGGCCCATCGGGCGGCCCGCGTGCTCAATAGCGGCGGCATCCACGCCAGCGTACAGCGTCTGCCGGTGGAGTTTGCCAGACAGGGTTGTGCCTACGCGGTGCGTGTGGACGTGGCGGATCACGACGTGGCATTGCAGCGCCTTGAGCAGGCGCATCTGACGCCGGAGCGCGTCCTCCGGCACAACGACGCAGGGTACAGCGAGGTGATGGTATGATCTATTTTGATTCCGGCGCCACAACGCTGGAAAAGCCGCGTACTGTCCGCAATGCCATGGCGCGGGCGGTCAATACCATGTCGTCGCCGGGACGCGGCAGCCATCAGGCTACCCGCCTGGCAGAGGAGACGGATTACGCCTGCCGCACCGCCGCCGCCAGGCTGTTCCGCGTAGAGGATGAGTCCAACGTGATCTTTACCAGCAACGCCACCCATGGCCTGAATATCGCCATCCACACGCTGGTGCAGCCCGGCAGCCGCGTGGTGATCTCCGGCTATGAGCACAACGCCGTCACCCGACCACTTCACGCCATCCCCAATGTCACATTGACCGTACTGGACACGCCGCCCTTTCAGCCGGAAAGAATGGTAGAAGAGCTGAAAACGGCCCTTGCTCAGGGAGCGGATGTGGTGATCTGCAATCACGTGTCCAATGTATTCGGCTGTGTGCAGCCGGTGGAGGAAATGGCGGCGCTATGCGCCGAAGCCGGCGTTCCCTTTTTGCTGGATGCCTCCCAGTCCGCCGGTATCCTGCCGGTACGGATGGACGCTCTGCACGCGGCCTTCATCGCCATGCCCGGGCATAAGGGCCTGTACGGCCCCCAGGGCACGGGACTGCTGCTGTGCGGTCATCCCGTCACGCCGCTGCTGTATGGCGGCACAGGCAGTCTTTCCAAGCTGCAGACCATGCCGGAGGTGCTGCCGGATCGTCTGGAAAGCGGCACTCACAATATGCCCGGCATCGCGGGGCTGTTAGAGGGCATCCGCTACGTTCAGCGCACCGGTGTGGAGACCATCGCTGCCCACGAGCGCCGCCTGACGGCGCAGGCGGTGTCGCTGCTGCGGCATACGGAGGGCCTGCGCCTGTTCTGGCAGGAGGGCTTCCGCCATCAGACCGGCGTGCTGTCCTTTGTGGTGGAGGGTGTGGATTGCGAAGAACTGGGCGAAGCCATGGCCCGTCAGGGCGTCGCCCTGCGGGCGGGGCTGCACTGCGCGCCTCTGGCCCACCGCACCGTGGGCACGCTGAAGACTGGAACCGTGCGCTTTAGCCCCTCGGCCTTTAACACGCCCGCCCAGGTGGTGCAGTTCGCACAGATATTGCAGACAACGCTTCGTAAAATGTAACACTCTGGACACAGATTTTTTGTTGCATTTTCCCAATATCTTTTATATAATATTAGTATCTATCGTTATGCGTAAAAATCGTGCCCGGGAGGGATGAGGCAAGCTATGGATCAGATACTGGCATTGATGGAAGATATTGGGAGATACTTAACGCTCCTGAAGGTCACGGACTTTTTGGATGTCGCCATCATTATTTTCCTGGTATATAAACTCCTGTCACTGGTGAAGAGCACCAGGGCGGAAAATATCCTGAAGGGCGTGGCGGTGTTCCTGCTGGCTCTGGGCGTGGCCTCGGTGCTGGAGCTGCGCGCGGTCAAATATATCCTCAGCCACGTGGTGGAATGGGGCATCCTGGCTCTGATCATCCTCTTCCAGCCGGAGATTCGCCAGATCCTGGAAAAGCTGGGCAGCAAGAACCTGCGGTTGATGCGCGTTTTCCACTCGGAAGAGGAGATCACCGATCTGGAAATGGCCATCGACCAGACCGTTATGGCCTGCAGCGAGATGAGCCGCAGTAAAACCGGCGTCCTGATGGTGTTCGAACGGAATATCAATCTGGACGATATTATCCGCACCGGAACGGAGCTGGACTGCGCCGTGGTGTGTGAGCTGCTGAAGAATATCTTCTTCGTCAAGGCTCCCATGCATGACGGCGCCGTGATCGTCCGCCATGGCCGCATCGTCGGCGGCGGCTGCATGCTGCCCCTGTCCAAAAACGTCAATCTCAGCCGCGACCTGGGTATGCGCCACCGCGCCGGCATCGGCATGAGCGAGAATTCCGACGCGGTGGTGGTTATCGTCTCTGAGGAGACCGGCTCCATCTCCGTCGCCATCGGCGGCATGCTCAAGCGTCACCTGATGCCGGAGACGCTGGGCAAGCTGCTGCGCAATGAGCTGATGCCGCCTGAGGAGGAACCGGACAAGTCCCGCCAGATCCCTGTTTTGTCGTTCCTAAAGAAACTCGGGAAGGAGGCGAACGATGATGGAGAAGAATAAAAAACGCAAGATCGCTCAGATCATCGTGGCTGTGCTGATCACCATGGCCCTGTGGATCTATATGGAGGTCTATGTCTCTCCGGAATCCACCGTATACGTCAATGACATTCCTGTCGAGTTTACCAACGAGGATACCATCCTGGCGGAAAACGGCCTGATGCTGCTGTCCGGCTATGATACCACCGTGGATTTGAAGCTCAAGGGCGCCCGCAAGGACATGATGTGGCTGGATACCTCCCAGATCCGCCTTGTGGCAAATACGGGAAACATCACCTCCGCCGGCGTCCAGTCCCTGAAATACGATGTGGTGTATCCGGATGACTTTCCCAGCAACAAGGTAACCATCGACTGGCGCAGTCTCTATAATATCACCGTCACCGTGGGCCAGCTGTATTCCAAGGAGATCCCCATTGAGGTGGATATCAAGGGCCAGGTGGCGGACGGCTACTTCACCGGCGATGTCTCCATTGATCCCCAGACCCTGACCCTGCGGGCCGAGCGGGAGGATATGCTGAACGTGGATCACGCCAAGGTAACAGTCAATCTGGGCGGCGCCACCAGTACGCTGATCGAGACACTGTCCTATACCCTGTATGATATCAATGATGTCCCCATCTATAACGACAACATCCGCGCTTCCACCAAGCTCATTCAGGTGACGGTGCCGGTGCGCACCACCAAGACGGTGCCGCTGAATGTCACGCTGGTGGGCACGGAGCTGATGGAATCCGTAAATGTGGACATTTTCCCCACCAGCGTCACACTGGTGGGCGAGGGAAGTACCCTTGACAGTATCAGCGAGGTCATTCTGGATAAGATCTATGTGGAAGACCTTGTCCCCGGCATGAACGGCCCCTTTGTCTACACCCTCAAGCTGCCCGCCGGCGTCTCCACAACGGACGGCACCACCGAGGCCACGGTCACCGTTGCCATCAACGGCACTACGGAGGGCACCGTCAACGTGAAAAACATTACCTGCGAGGGTGTTGCCGACGGTCTGCGGGCCACTGTCAGCGATGAGCTGGAGGTTACCATCTGGGGCAATGAGGGTGAGGTCGAAAACGTGTCGCCCGACCAGATCCTTGTGCGGGTGGATGTCAGCGAGATCACCGAGGAGGGCGATTACCTGCTGCCCGCCGTTGTCACGGCGGCGGAGGGCTCCGGCATCACCGTGCGCGGCGCCTATCAGGTCACTGTCCATGTGACCAGACGTGAAACCACATCGGACACCACGACGCCTGCCTCTGATACCACAAACACAACTGCACCCGCCGCGTCCCATACCAACAACGGCACGACCCATACCACATAAGCGCGCAAAGACGAGGTGATCGAACATGACACAGATTGCAACAGTTGAAAAAGATTTGGGCGGCGGTTACGCGGAGATATCCGTTCCCCGCAAAAGTGCCTGCGGCCATGATTGCGAGGAGTGTGCCGGCTGCGGCATGACCGGCGCCGCCGTCAAAGCCCGCGCCAGAAACGACATCGGCGCCCAAAGCGGCGACAAGGTCGTGGTGGAAAGCAGTACCCGCAAGATCTTCGGCGTGATCGCCCTGGTCTATGTGGTGCCGGTGGCCCTGTTTCTGCTGGGCTATTTCCTGACAGAAGGACTCTCCGAGGGCGTGCGCTACGCCATTGCCATTGCCGCATTCGTGGTGGGCTTTATTCCCTGCGTCCTCTATGACCGCCATGCCCGCAGGAAGGAACTGCTGACCTATCGTATTGTCCGCCTGTTCTGATGTTTGGCTATGTACGTCCCGCCGCTCAGCAACTGACGCAAGAGCAGGAGCAGTGTTTTCAGGCGGCCTACTGCGGCCTGTGTCACGCTCTGGGCGCGCGCTACGGGCTGGCCGGACGCATGATCCTTAACTATGACCTGACATTTTTGGCCATGCTGCTGTCGGAAGGAGAGGGGCGGCTCTGCCGCAAGCGCTGCGTGATGCACCCTCTGGCGGGCAAAGCCTGCACCTGCGGCGACGGCGCCTTTGATCTGGCGGCGGACATGAGCGTCATTCTGACCTGGTGGCAGATACAGGACGGCGTTGCCGACCACGGCTTCTGGCGCGGCCTGAAGTACCGCATTGCCGCGCTGCCGCTGCGGCGGGCCTATCAAAAGGCCAGCGGCCGCTGTTCCCGCTTTGACGAGACCACCCGCCGCCATCTGGAAGCTTTGTCCCGATTGGAGACGGAGCGCAGCTCGTCCATCGACGCGGCGGCGGATACCTTTGCCCAACTGCTCTCCAGCGCGGCGGAGGAGGTGCCCGATCCCGTAAAGCGGCGGGTGCTGGCGCAGCTGCTCTACCATCTGGGCCGCTGGATCTACCTGATCGACGCGGCGGATGACCTGAAAAAAGATGTGGAGACCGGCAGCTATAATCCGCTGCCTTTGCGCTACAGCCTGAACGGCGATACGCTGACCGATCCGGCCCGCCAGGCGCTGGCCCAGACGCTGGACGCCTCCATCCGGGCCATGGCCGCCGCCTTTGAGCTGTGGGATTTCGGCCTGTATGGGCCGGTGATCGAAAGCACGGTCTATCAGGGCCTTTACGCGGTGGGAACCGCCGTTCTGGACGGTACCTTCCACCAAAAGAAGAACGTTGTACAAAAGAAAGGGGGACGCCTGCATGCGTGATCCCTACCAGGTGCTGGGTGTGCCCAGCACCGCCACAGACGAGGAAGTCAAAAAAGCCTACCGGAATCTGGCGCGGAAGTACCATCCGGACAACTATCATGATAATCCCCTGGCCGATCTGGCTCAGGAGCGGATGAAGGAGATCAACGAGGCCTACGAGGAGATCCAGACCCAGCGCAAACGGGCGGCCTCCTCCACCGGCTACGGCAGCGGCGCTTATCAGCAGCAAGGCTATGGCGCCGGCTATGGCTACGGCGGCTATCAGTCCTACGCCGGGCCCTATCAGCGGGTGTACGCGGCCATCCAGCAAAATGACCTGAATTTGGCGGATGAACTCCTCAACGCCATGCAGGATCACAATGCCGAGTGGAATTATCTCAAGGGTGTGGTGTGTACCAAACGCGGCTGGTTGGATGAGGCCAAGCGCTATTACCAGACGGCGGTGCAGATGGATCCCCATGACGAGCGGTATCAGCGCGCGTTGGCCATGGCCGAAGGCCGTCAAACCTACCGGCCGGATGGCTACGGCCAGGTCAGCACAGGCAACTGCCATGTCAACCCGTGCCTGCCGTTCTGTCTGCCCCTGTTCTGCTGCCCCGGCGGCGGATACCTCTATTGCTGTTAATTTACCACGGCGGCACAGCCGCCTGAAAGGAAGGGAATATCGTGGTCAAAAGTATGACCGGCTATGGCCGTGCCAGAGAGACGTTAAACGGGCGTGATATCACCGTGGAGGTGCGTTCCGTCAACAACCGCTATCTGGATTGCACGGTAAAGGTGCCCCGCGCCTATATTTTTGTGGAGGATGCCGTGAAATCCCGCGTGCAGAAGGCTGTCTCCCGCGGTAAGGTGGACGTGTTCATTACCATCGACGCCACCGCGGCGGACGAGACGGTGGTGGCGGTCAACGAGCCGCTGGCCCGCGGCTATTATCAGGCCCTGACCCAGTTGAAGGACATGTTTTCCCTGCAGGATGACTTGACCGCCGTTACCCTGGCCAGATTCCCCGACGTACTGAGCGTCACCAAGGCCGAGGAGGATCTGGAGTCCGTGGCCGCCGATATCTGCGCCGTGCTGGATGACGCTCTGGCCGCCTATAACGCCATGCGCACCACCGAGGGCGGCAAGCTCAGCGAGGATATCGCCGGCCGCGCCGCCACCATCGAAGCCGTGGTGGGCAAGGTGGAGGAGCGCTCGCCCCAGACCGTGGCCGCCTACCGTGAGAAGCTGCTGGCCCGCATGCAGGAGGTGCTGCAATCCACCGCTGTGGATGAGAGCCGGATCCTCACCGAGGCCGCCATCTTCGCCGACAAGATCGCCGTGGATGAAGAGACCGTCCGTCTCCGCAGCCACATTGCCCAGCTGCGCACCATGCTGCAAAGCGAACAGCCTATCGGCCGCAAGCTGGACTTCCTGATCCAGGAGGTCAACCGTGAGTGCAATACCATCGGCTCCAAGTGCAACGACCTGACCATCGCCCAGGATGTGGTGAACATGAAGGCCGAAGTGGAGAAGATCCGCGAGCAGGTGCAGAACATTGAATAAGATGCAATTGGTCAATATCGGCTTTGGCAATCTGGTGTCTCTCCAGCGCCTGATCGCCATCGTCAGCCCCGACAGCGCGCCCGTCAAGCGTCTGGTGCAGGAGTCCCGCGACCGCGGCATGCTCATCGACGCCACCTACGGCCGCAAAACCGCCTCCGTCCTCATCATGGACAGCGACCACGTGGTGCTCTCCGCACTGAGCACCGAAAAGCTGGCCCCCCGCCTGGGCATGACGCCGGAGGAACTGAAAGAGGAAGAAGGTACACTGTGAAAAAAAGAGGCAAAACATTTGTGATCTCCGGCCCCTCCGGCGTGGGAAAGAGCACCGTTCTCAACGCGCTGTTTCAGGGCCGCGATGACCTGTATTTTTCCGTTTCCGCCACCACCCGCGCCCCACGTCCCGGTGAAAGGCACGGCGTGGAATACCATTTTATCGAGCCGGAGACCTTCCGCCAGTGGATCGAGGACGGCGAGTTTCTGGAGTATGCCGAATACGTAGGCAACTTCTACGGCACCCCCAAAAAGTACGTGGACGCCGCCATGGACGCCGGTAAGGATGTGATCCTGGATATCGAGATCCAGGGCGCCACCCAGGTCCACGATCTGCGCCCCGATGTGGTGCGCATCTTCATCGCTCCCCCCTCCTGGGAGGAGCTGGAGCACCGCCTGACCGCCCGCGGCACCGACTCGCCGGAAAAGGTGCAGAAGCGCCTCCTGCGGGCCAAGGTCGAGCTGGAAAACGCCGGCCATTACGACTATTTCGTCATCAACGATACGGTGGACAACGCCGTGGCCGAGCTTCGCGCCATCATGCTGGCCGAGCATTGCCGCCCCGCGGATCGTATTACCCAGCTGAATCAGTAAATCAACTGCCGAAAGAATAAAGGAGGATCCTGTTATGTCTATGTTATATCCCGCCATGAACCAACTGACTTCCTATGTGCCCAACCGCTACATGATGGTCAATGTGGTGGCCCGCCGCGCCCGTCAGATCGCCGCTGAGGCTGAGATGACCGGCGAGCATCTGACGGAAAAGCCCGTCACCATGGCCATCGACGAAGTGGCCGAGGGTAAGTATGACGCCAGCACCATTGACTCCACCATTCAGGAGTAATCACCGCAAGAGAGGGGAACAGGGCCATGCAGATCGCGAAAATCGCCGTGGAAGCGGCGACCTATGCCATCGACAAGCCCTATTCCTACACGGTTCCCGCCGGTTTTGATGTGGCCGTCGGCTGCCGCGTTCTGGTGCCCTTTGGCCGGGGAAACCGCACCAGCGAGGGCGTTGTCCTCTCACTGGAGGAGGGTGTGCCCACCGGCGCGCTGAAAGCGGTGCGCCTGAATTTAGACGGCGCACCGGTGATCTCTCCGCGGGAGATCCGGCTGGCTCTCTGGATGCGCCAGCGCTATTTCTGCACCTTTTACGACGCGATCCGCACCATTTTGCCCGCTGCCGTGTGGTATCGTTATCAGGAGCTGTGGCGGCTGAAAGACGCCCGCCCTGAGGAGCCCTTTACCGAAAAAGAAACCGCCGTCTGCCGCATGCTTGCCGACGGCCCCAAGGAGACCGCCACGCTGAAAGAGGCCTATGGCGAAAGCGTCCTCCACGTGCTGCGCACTCTGGAAAAGCGCGGCGTCCTGACCCACCAGACCGTCAGCCGCCGCAACGTGAAGGACAAAGCGATCCGCATCGCCCGTCTGGCCCTTTCGCCGGAGGACGCGGCCCGCTGGGCGGAGACGAAGAAGCGTTCCGCCCCCCGCATGTACGACGCGGTGCAATTCCTGCTGCGGCAGGAGGAGTGCGCCGTCCACGAGCTGTGCTATTTCACCGGCGCCGCCCGCCAGACCATCACCGCTCTGGAAAAACGCGGCGTCATCACCACCCGTGAGGAAGAGGCCTATCGCATCACTGAAAAAAGCTATGTGATAAGGCCGGAACCCATTACCCTCAACGACGAACAGCAGCAGGCGTATGAGGATATTCTGCGCCGTTCACTGTCCGGATGTGGCGGCGTAACGCTGCTGCAGGGCGTCACCGGCAGCGGCAAGACGTTGGTTTATATCCGCCTTGCCCAGCAGCTGCTGGCTCAGGGAAAGTCCGTGATGATCCTGGTGCCGGAGATCGCCCTGACGCCCCAGATGATGGCCCGCTTCACCGCCTATTTCGGCGAAAAGGTGGCCCTGCTCCACAGCGCCCTGCGCGTGACCGAGCGCTATGACCAGTGGAAGCGTATCCGAAAAGGTGAGGCCACCGTGGTTTTGGGTACCCGCAGTGCTGTATTCGCGCCTCTGGAAAACCTGAGCCTGATCGTCATGGATGAAGAGCAGGAAAGCTCCTATGAGTCCGAGCGCTCTCCCTGCTATCACGCGCGGGATATCGCCAAATACCGCTGCATGACAGAGGGCTGCCACCTGGTGCTGGGTTCCGCCACCCCCACGGTGGAGACCGCCTGGCACGCCCAGAACGGCGACTATCACTTGGCGCTGCTGCGCCAGCGGTATAACCGCCGCCAGCTGCCCCAGGTCATCATGGCCGATATGCGGCAGGAGCTGCGGCAGGGGAACAACACCGCCATCAGCCAGCCGCTGTATCAGGAGCTGAAAAAGAATCTTGACAACGGCCAGCAGAGCATTCTGTTTCTCAATCGCCGCGGCAGCAGCCGTCAGCTGCTGTGCCCCAATTGCAGCTATGTCCCTCAATGCCCCCGCTGCAGCGTCTACTTGACCTACCACAGCGCCAATGGCCGCCTGATGTGCCACTACTGCGGCCATTCGGAAAAGGCGCCGGATACCTGTCCCGAGTGCGGGAGTCCCCTGCGGCACATTGGCTTCGGCACCCAGCGGGTGGAGGAGGAGCTGCATGCCCTGTTCCCCGATACCCCCATTCTGCGGATGGACGCCGATACCGTCGGCGGGGGACATGAGGCCATCTTAAAGGAATTTGATGAAAAAAAGATCCCCATTCTGCTTGGCACGCAAATGGTAGCCAAGGGACTGGATTTTGAAAATGTCACCCTGGTGGGTGTTCTGGCGGCGGATCTATCTTTGTACGTAGACCACTACCGCGCCGCTGAGCGTACCTTCAGTCTGTTGACCCAGGTGGTGGGCCGCGCCGGCCGCGGCGAAAAGGCAGGCCGCGCCGTGATCCAGACCTATACCCCCCAGAACGATGTGATCGTGGCCGCCGCCGCTCAGGATTACGACAGCTTTTACCAGCGGGAGATCCGCCTGCGTCAGCTGCGGCGCGATCCCCCCTTTGCCGATCAGCTTATGATCACCGTCACAGGGCCGGAGGAGCCCGCCGTGCGCCGCGCTATTCAGGAGGTCTGCGACAGTCTTACCGCCGCCATACGGCAGCCGCCCTATGACGCGCTGGGCCTGATGCTTCTTGGCCCCGCCCCCGCGCCGGTGGTCAGGGTCAACGACCGCTATCGCTATCGTCTTACGGTCGTTGGCCGCAACGATAAGCTGCTGCGGGGTCTGCTGTCGGCATTTATGAAGGCGTTTACAAAGCGCGGTGAGAACCGCAATATGCAGATATACACCGATTGTAATTTGATGGATTAGAGGTAACAACTATGGCACTAAGGAAAATCGCGTTACAGGGTGAGGAATGTCTCACCAAGGTTTGCCGCCCCGTGACGGAGTTTAATGACCGGCTTCATACCCTGCTGGACGATATGGCAGAAACGCTGGAGGAGGCCGGCGGTGTGGGTCTGGCCGCGCCCCAGGTGGGTATTCTGCGCCGCGTCTGCATCGTCTTGAACGAAGATGATGAGATCATCGAGCTCATCAACCCCGAGATCATCTATACCGAAGGGGAGGAGACTGCCCTTGAGGGCTGCCTCAGCGTCCCCGGCAAGTATGGCGAGGTGACCCGCCCCTACGTGGTGCGGGTCAAGGCTCAGGATCGTGACGGCCAGTGGTTCGAAGTGGAGGACGAGGGCATCACCGCCCGCTGCTTCTGTCACGAGATCGAGCATCTGGATGGCCACCTGTTTGTGGAGCATACCACCCACCTGATGGAAGGCGAGGAGCTGCAGCAGTGGCTCACCGACCACGCCGATCAGTACGAAATCGAAGAAGCAGAGGATGAGGAACAGTAATGCGCATCTTATTTATGGGCACGCCGGATTTTGCGGTGGCCTCTTTGAACGCGCTGGTGGAAGCCAGACACGAGATCTGCGGCGTCTTTACCCAGCCGGATAAGCCGAAAAACCGCGGCCATAAGCTGGCCTTTTCGCCGGTCAAGGAATATGCCCTGTCCCATGACCTGCCGGTCTATCAGCCTTTGAAGCTGCGGGACGGTGCCGCCCTGGCCTTGGTGCAAGAACTGGCACCGGAGCTGATCGTGGTGGCGGCCTATGGCCGTATTCTGCCGGAGGATATCCTGAACACGCCGCCCTACGGCTCCATCAATGTCCATTCCTCCATCCTGCCCCAATACCGGGGCTCCGCCCCCATCAACTGGGCCATCCTCAATGGCGACAAGGTCACCGGCGTCACCATTATGTACATGGCTGCCGAGCTGGACGCCGGCGATATCATCCGCATCGCGGAGACTCCCATCGACCCCGATGAGGATGCCCAGACCCTGACCCGGCGTCTGGCCCTGCTGGGCGCGGACGCGCTGGTGCAGGCGGTCAGCGACTTGAAAGACGGTACTGCCGTCCGCACGGCTCAGGAACACGACAAGCATACACTGGCCCCCATGCTGGATAAGACCATGAGTCCTATGAATTTTACCAGACCCGCCCAGCAGCTCCACGATCAGGTGCGTGGTCTGATCCCCTGGCCCTGCGCCACTACGCAGCTCAACGGCGCCATTGTCAAGGTCTACCGTACCGCGGTGGGAGAGGAGACCGCCGCTGCCCCCGGCAGCATTGTGGAGGCCAACAAAAAAGGCATTGCCATCGCCTGCGGTGACGGGAAGCTCCTGCGCATTTTGGAGCTGCAGCCCCAGGGCGGCAAGCGCATGGCTGCCGCTGCCTATCTGGCCGGCCACCCGATCCCTGTCTGCCTATGAACGAGAGAAGAAAAGGCAGCGCCCGGGATACGGCGCTGGAGGTACTTCTCAGCGTCTCCGCCGCCAACGCCTGGTCGGACGGCAGCTTGAAGCGTACTATCGCCAAAAACGGTCTGGACAGCCGTGATGCCGCTCTTGCCAGCCGTATCGCCTACGGCGTGATCCAGAACCGCATGTATCTGGATTATTACATCAGCCTTTGGTGTACGCAGAAGGCGGAGCGGCTGGAGCCGCTGATTCTGAACATTCTGCGCATCGGCGCGTATCAGATCCTCTTTATGGATAAGATCCCCCACCGCGCCGCCGTCAACGAAGCCGTGGAGATGACTAAACGCCATGGCCGTCCCCGCGCCGCAGGTATGGTCAACGCCGTGCTGCGGAAATTCGTCACCAATTGGCTGGATATGCCGGAGCTGCCCCACGGCAGCACGGCGGATTACCTGTCCCTGCGCTACAGCCACCCCAAATGGCTGGTGACGCGCCTGATGGATATTCTGGGCGCGGAGGAGGCAGAGCAGTACCTGCGCTGCAATAACGCCATCGTCCCCACCACCATTCAGACCAATACCATGAAAACCACCCCCGAGTCGCTGGAAAAGGCCCTGCGCGCCACCGGCGCCGCAGTGGAGCCCCATCCCTGGCTCTCCGGCTGCTTTGAGGTCAGCGGCACCGGCGATCTGGAACGGCTGGAGACCTTCCGTGACGGTCTTTTCACCGTGCAGGATGCCGCCGCCCGTCTGGTAGCCACCGTGGCCGCCCCGCAGGAGACGGATCGTGTGCTGGATGTCTGCGCCGCCCCCGGCGGCAAGTCATTTGCTCTGGCTATCGACATGGGGGATCGGGGAGACATTCTCTCCTGCGATGTACACCCCCACAAGCTGAAGCTTATCGAAAACGGCGCCGCTCGCCTGGGCCTTCACTCCATCCGTACCGCCCTGGCCGATGGCCGCGAGCGGTACGAGGCGTGGATCCAACAGGCGGATCTGGTGGTGGCCGACGTGCCCTGTTCCGGTCTTGGCATCATCCGCAAAAAGCCGGATATCCGCTATAAAAACCCAAAAGAGCTGGCAAAGCTTCCCCAGCAGCAGCGCGCCATTTTGGAAAACGCCGCCGCCTATGTCCGCCCCGGCGGCACACTGATCTATTCCACCTGCACCGTGCTGCCGGAGGAAAATCAGGAGGTGGTGGCCTGGTTCCTGAAAAACCATCCGGAGTTTCATCTCTCTCCCTTTGTGCTGCCCGCTCCCATCGGCGGCTGCGGCGGCGATCTGACCCTGTGGCCCCAGCGCTGGGGGACTGACGGCTTCTACATCTGCCGTCTGGAAAAACAACCATAAGGAACGGCCTATGACAGACATCAAATCACTGGATCTTCCGCAGATCACCCAGCTGCTGCGGGAAATGGGCGAGCCCGCCTTCCGCGGCAAGCAGGTTTTCACCTGGCTCCACCGCGGCGTTACCTCTTTCGAGGAGATGAGCGATCTGAGCAAACCCCTGCGGCAGAAGCTGGCGGCGCAATGCCATATCACCGTCCCCACCGTGGAGCGTAAGCAGGTGTCAAAGCATGACGGCACTGTCAAATACCTCTGGCGTTTGGGCGACGGCAACTGCATCGAAACGGTGCTGATGCGCTATCACCACGGCAATACCGTGTGCATCTCCTCCCAGGTGGGCTGCCGCATGGGCTGCGCCTTCTGCGCCAGCACCATCGCCGGCAAGGTGCGTGACCTGACGCCCTCTGAAATACTGGATCAGGTGCTTTTCACCCAGCTGGACAGCGGCCTGCCCATCTCCAACATCGTCCTGATGGGCATTGGCGAGCCACTGGATAACAAGGAGAATGTTCTGAAATTTCTCTCCCTGGTTAACAGCCCCGACGGCCTGAATATCGGCATGCGCCATATCAGCCTCTCCACCTGCGGCATCGTTCCGCAGATCGACGCGCTGGCGGAGCTGAACCTGCAATTGACCCTGTCCGTCTCCCTCCACGCGCCGGACAGCGAGACCCGCTCCAGAATCATGCCGGTCAATCGGGCTTACGACGTAGAGGAGCTGTTCGCCGCCTGTCACCGGTATTTTCGGAAGACCGGCCGCCGCATCAGCTTTGAGTATGCCATGATCGACGGCGTCAACGACCACGACTGGCAGGCAGACCTGATCGCCCAGCGCATCAAGGGCATGCCCGGCCATGTGAACCTGATCCCGCTCAACGAGGTGACGGAAAGTCCCTTCAAGCCCAGCCGCCGCACAGCGGCATTCCAAAAGAGATTAGAGTCCCACGGCGTCACCGCCACAGTGCGGCGCAGCCTGGGCGGCGATATTGACGCATCCTGCGGCCAGCTGCGCCGCAAGGCAATGGAGGAGGAAGCAACATGAGGATCTGGGGTATCACCGATACCGGTCTGGTGCGGCGTGAAAATCAGGACGCCTATGCCACCGCCGTATTGGCGGACTGCATCGTGGCCGTGGTGTGCGACGGCATGGGCGGCACCAACGGCGGCCATACCGCCAGCAGCGTGGCGGTGGAAACGCTTCTGCAAACGCTGGAGACCGCCCTGACGCCCCATATGGACTGGCAGCAGATCAAAGCCGCCGTGCTGCAGGCAGTGGCGGTCGCCAATCAGGCCATCCGTGACCGCGCGGCGGAGGATGAAAGTCTGTCCCAGATGGGCACCACCCTGGTGTGCGCCGTCTGCCGTGACGGCGAGGCGGAGCTGTTCAACGTGGGTGACAGCCGCGGCTACCTGATTACCGATGAAGGCATCCGCCAGGTCACGCGGGATCACTCCGTGGTGGAGAGCATGGTGGAGCGGGGCGATATCACCCCCGCCCAGGCCCGCCGCCACCCCCGCCGCAACCTGATCACCCGCGCCCTGGGCCCCGACCCGTCGGTGGAGGCGGACAGCTTCCATGTCCTGTGGCAGCAGGGCGATTTCCTGCTGCTGTGTACCGACGGTCTGGTCAATACCGTGACCGACCAGGAGATCCTGTTTGAAGTTATGCACGAAGCGGATCTGGACACCTGTCCCGATCGCCTGCTGGCAAAAGCCAAGGAGCAGGGCGCGCCGGATAACGTTACGGCAGTTCTGCTGCAAAATCTATGAAAGGAGATGACCACAGATGGATCAGTACATTGGAAAAATGTTGGATAACCGCTATGAACTGCTGGAGCTGATCGGTTCCGGCGGCATGGCCAATGTTTACAAGGCAAAGTGTCACCGCCTTAACCGGCTTGTGGCCATCAAGATACTGAAAAGTGAGTTGGCGGAGAACGCCGAGTTCCGCCGCCGCTTCCGTGACGAGTCATTGGCCGTCGCTCAGCTGAGCCATGCCAATATCGTTTCGATCTATGACGTTTCCAGTTCTCAGGGAACCGATTACATCGTCATGGAGCTCATCGACGGCATCACCCTCAAGCAGTATATGGAGCGCCGCGGCCATATGGACTGGCGCGAAGCGCTGCATTTCATCACCCAGATCATGCGCGGCCTCAGCCACGCCCACAGCCGCGGCATCATCCATCGGGATATCAAGCCCCAGAATATCATGGTGCTGCGGGACGGCAGCGTCAAGGTGGCCGATTTCGGCATCGCCTGTCTGGCCGACGCCCACCAGACGCTGGCCCAGGAGGCGCTGGGCAGCGTCCACTATATCTCCCCCGAGCAGGCCAAGGGTGAGCGTCTGGATGCCCGCAGCGATATCTATAGCGCCGGCGTGGTGCTCTATGAGATGCTGACCGGCCGCCTGCCCTTTGAGGGGAACAGTGCCGTTTCCGTGGCGATCCAGCATCTCAGCAGCGTACCTCTCAGCCCCCGCGAGATCAATCCCGAGATCCCCGCGGCGTTGGAACTGATCTGTATGAAGGCCATGAACGCTGACCTGAACAAGCGCTACCAGAGCGCCGATGCCATGCTGGTGGATCTGGAGAAATTCCGCAAGGATCCCAGCGTGGATATGGACTACATCCGTACCGAACTGACCGCCAGCGTGGATAAGCAGCCCACCAACCCCATCCCCGTGCAGCAGGTGGCGGCAGCGGTCAGAAAGCATAAAGCCAGAGAGGCCGATGACGATGACGACGGCGCGTCCCTGATGGACGCCCTGCGCGGCAATAAGAAGCTGCTGGTGCTGCTGGCGGCGGGCCTTGCCGCCATCGTTCTGCTGTTCGTGCTGATCTTCTCCGGCTTTGGCGGCGGCGGAAAGGATAAGGGCTATCAGGTGCCCAACATCCTGGGCTACACCGTGGAAAAGGCCAACGAGCTTGATGAGATCAAGGATATCTTTACCATCGAGGTGGTGGGCACTCTCAACGATGACCACTATCAGCCCGGAGAGATCGTTCAGCAGGATCCCGCCGCCGATGTGGTGCGCCGCAGCAACTTCGTCATTCAGGTCTATGTCTGCGCCGAGCGGGAGGAGACCAAAATGCCCGACCTGCTGGGCAGTGTCTATCAGGAGGCAAAAATGACGCTGCAGCAGTACGATCTCAGCCTGAAAGTGGATAAGGTGGAGGAGTTCTCCTCCGAATACCCCGCCGGTCAGGTCATGGACACCAACCCTGCCCGCGGCACTGCCCTGAAACGGGGCGACAGCATCACTCTCACCGTCAGCAAGGGCCCTGAAAAGATCGTGGTGCCCTCCTTTATCACCATGTCCTATGAAAAGGCTAAGGCCGAGGCGGAAAAGCTGGGCCTGACTGTCGGCAGACCCGCTTATATCTACTTTAGCCCCACCGCCAGCATTGGCGATGTGGTGGATCAGAGCATCGAGCCCAATACCGATGTGCAGGGCGGCACTGAAATTATCTTTACCGTTTACAGCACCCCCGACGCGGCGGAGCGGGTCGTCAGCGTCCAGTTCCTGGTTCCCGATGAGTTCCATGACGAAGATACCATCCGCGTGGAGTTCCTTATGGACGGCCAGGTGGTGGAAACGAAGTATTACAGCGGTGATGACGCCGTCGTCTCCTATGATTATCAGGCCGCGCCCGGTACGACCGCCACCGTATCCGCCCGTATCAACGGCGTCGCCACCGATTCGCAGGTGATCAGCTTTTGAGCAGGGGCAGAATTGAGAAAGCCCTCAGTGGCTTCTACTATGTCAATACCGGCGATCAGGTGGTGCGCTGCCGCGCCCGCGGTAAGTTCCGCAAGGAGGGCATGACTCCTCTGGTGGGCGACTGGGTGGAGATTCAGGAGCTGGGCGGCGGGGAAGGACAGGTGCAGTCCATCGAGCCCCGCACCAGCCAGTTCCAGCGTCCCGCCGCCGCCAATGTGGATCAGCTGGTGGTTATTGCCTCCGCCGCTCTTCCGGTGACGGATCCCTACCTGATCGACCGCATCAGTGCCATCGCCGCGCTGAAAGGCTGCCGTGTGCTGGTGGTGCTGAACAAGTGCGATCTGGACACCGCTGATATGCTGTACGGAATCTACAGCGCCTCCGCCATCCCCGTCCTGCGGGCCAGCGCTGTCACCGGCGAGGGTATCCCGGCACTGTATCAGGCGCTTCGCGGCAAGCTCAGTGTGCTGACCGGCAACTCCGGCGTGGGAAAATCCAGCCTGCTGAACGCTCTGTCCCCCCATTTCCACCTGCCGGTGGGCGAGGTCAGCAAGGCCCTTGGCCGCGGCCGCCATACCACCCGCCATGTGGAGCTGTTTCCCCTGGACGACGCCACCTATGTTATCGACACCCCAGGCTTTTCCTCCTTCGACGCACAGTCGCTGGAGTGGGAGCTGAAGCAGCACCTGCCGGAGACCTTTCCGGAGTTTCTGCCCTATCTGGATCACTGCCACTTCACCGGCTGCCAGCATGTTAAGGAAAAAGGCTGCGCCGTGCTGCAGGCTGTAAAGGACGGACACATCCCCGAAAGCCGCCACCGCAGCTACGTCCGTCTGTACGAGGAGCTGAAGCCCCTGAAGGAATGGGAACAACATTCATAAAAGCAAAGAACGCCGAATCCCTTCGGCGTTCTTTTTCTTGCGCCCGCAGGGAAAAGGTGGTATACTATCCTATAACAAGTCTCGAAAGGAGCACGCTTCATGCGAGTTATCGACCTGGAAAACATCAATAACGCCATGCGGAACGAGACCCAGTTCGTCCTGCGCTGCGAGGAGGTCTTTCACGATAAGATCAGCGCCGCCGCCGCGTCCATCCTGTCCACCCGTCAGGAACGCCCCGTCGTCGCCCTGACCGGCCCCTCCGGCTCCGGCAAGACCACCAGCGCCCTGCGTCTGGAGGATTACCTGAAAAACCTGGGCGTCAAGGTCTGCGTGATCCATATGGACAATTTCTTCCTCCCTCTGGATCGCCGCCCGCCCGAGCTGACCGACTGGGAGTCTCCCTACTGCGTGGACGTGGACAGCCTCATTGCCTGCATCAGCCAATTGATGGACGGCAAAGAGGTGGATATCCCCTGGTATGATTTCAAGTCCGGCACCACCGGCGGCTACACCAAAATGCAGGGCTATACCGACGCCGTCATCATTGCCGAGGGCATCCACATGCTCAACCCTCTGATCTTCGATAAGATCCGCGGCGTGGCAAACGGTGTCTACGTGGCCCCCCGCACCCGTATCATCACCAATGATGATAAGATCGTCCGTCCCGAGCAGCTTCGCGTGGCCCGCCGCATGATCCGCGACTACAACACCCGCGGCCACAGCATCGCCCAGACGGTGGAGCGCGCCGAAAGCGTGGATCGCGGCGAGATCAACTATATCCAACCCTACAAAAGCAACGCCGCCATCCACATTGACACCTTCCACGATTACGAGCCCTGCATCCTTGCCAAATACCTTAACGAGATCCCCTGCTTCCGTCAGGAGATGACCCCTGAATTTCTCGAGGCCCACGGCCTGACAGATCTCATGAAGGTCGTTCATGATGTTCCGCCGCTGCACTGCCCCTATGTGCCCCACAATTCCCTGGTGCGCGAATTTGTGGGCGGCAGCTGCTACGAATATTAAGATCCCAATTGAAGGAGTGATACCATGATTATTACCATCAGCCGTGAATTTGGCAGCGGCGGCCGCGAGCTGGGCAAGCGTCTGGCCGATGCCCTGCACATTCCCTGCTACGACCACCAGATCATTGAAATGATCGCCAAGGAAAACGGCCTGAACGCCGATTACGTGGCCAACGTGGGCGAGAAGTGTATCGAAGCCTCCTATCCCATGACCATCGGTCACCGTCTTGCCATGCTGCCCGTCACCGTGATGGATCAGCCCATCCGCGTGGCCGTGGCTCAGCGCCAGCTGCTGGAAAAATTCGCCCAGCAGGGCGACTGCGTCATTGTCGGCCGCTGCGCCGATGTGATCCTGAAGGACTATAAGCCCCTGAACCTCTTCGTCTACGCCGATATGGAGGCCAAGGTCGCCCGCTGCATGCGCCGCGCACCGGAGGGTGAGCATCTGACCCGCGCCGAAATGGAAAAGGCCATCCGCCGCATCGACAAGGAGCGTGCCCAGAACCATCTGATGTACGCCGATACCAAGTGGGGCAGCAAAGAAGCCTATCACATGTGCATCAACACCACCGAGCGGGAGATCAAGCAGCTGGTTCCCGCCCTGGCCCAGTTCTGCAAGGACTGGTTCGCCACCGCCGCTGAATAAGCCGCGCTGCACAAAGGAGCTACATTGTGAAGATCCGTTTTAACGACGATTCCCAGGTGGTGGAGACAGTGCGTGAGGGGCTGCGCCGCAAGGATGGCTATTGTCCCTGCCGCCTGCAGCGCACGCCGGAGAATATCTGCATGTGTCAGGAATTCCGCGACCAGATCGCCGATCCTGATTTTGAAGGCTACTGCCACTGCCGCCTCTACTACAAGGAGAAATAAACAGAAAAACACCGTCCGCCATTCAGGCGGACGGTGTTTTTTCCGGAATTTCAATTGCTGCGGCAATCCTGCGTCACAGGGTGGCGTGCAGCTTGGCAGCACGCTTCTTGCCGTACATGCAGCAGGCCACCACATAGGCGATGGCACACACCACGCCGATGATGTAGGCCGGCGTCCAGGGAATGTGGAAGCCGATCTGAGCATTGGCGATGTAGGTGATGCAGATGAAGGTGTAGAAGCCGCCGGGGATCATGGGCATCCAGGCCCACTTGCCCTTGCCGTTCTCAAACATCCACGCGGTGATGCACAGGAAGGCGAACAGAGACAGCGTCTGGTTGGCCCATGCGAAGTAACGCCACAGGATCATGAAGCCGTTGCTGTTGGTCTTGGCGAACACCAGAATGGCGATGACCAGCGCGAAGATGGGAATTGCCAGCTTGATACGCTTGCCGTTGGTGGACTGGTCGATGTGCAGCGTCTCAGACAGGCTCAGACGCAGGGCACGCAGCGCCGTATCACCGGAGGTGATGGGCAGAACGATAACGCCGATCAGAGCGATGATGCCGCCCACATTGCCCAGCAGGTGCTTGCAGACCACACCGACAGTACCGGTAGCCAGCGTTGCCTCGGGAGACTGCAGAGCCAGATTGTACACGCCCATAGCACCGGCAGCCCAAACCATGGCGATGAAGCCTTCCAGCACCATCATGTTATAGAAGGTGTTGCGGCCCTGACGCTCGCTCTTCATGGTGCGGGAGATGATGGCGGTCTGGGTGGAGTGGAAGCCGGACAGAATGCCGCAGGCCACCGTTACGAAGAAGATGGGCAGGAAGTGTCCGGTCTCAAAATAGCTGGCATAGGTGAAGGTCTCGCCGCTGCTCAGTGTCAGAATGGGGGAAGACCAGTCGTCCCAGATGTTCAGCAGGGGATAGCCCTGAACAAAGATGCCGATAAACACGCCGATGGCGGAGAACAGCAGGATCGCGCCGAAGATGGGGTAGATCTTGCCGATGATAGCGTCGATGGGGAACACCGTGGCGATCAGATAGTACAGGAAGATGACGCCGTAGATGATCCAGGTGCTGGGATCGTTGGCCGCACCGCTCAGATTGAATACCTGGGTGGCGGCGATGTCGCCGGGGGTGTAAATGAACACAGCGCCCACCAGCAGCAGCATCACGCATACGAAGACATTGTAGAACTTATAGATACCCTTGGTGGAGTAACGGCGGATCATCTCGGGCATCTGGGTGCCGCCGTCGCGCAGGCAGATCATGCCGGAGAAATAGTCGTGCATGGCGCCGCCGATAATATTGCCGATAGGAATGGTCAAAAACGCGATGGGCCCGAACAGGATGCCCTGGATCGGCCCGATGATGGGGCCGGTGCCGGCGATGTTCAGCAGGTTGATCAGGCTGTTTTTCCAGCCGCGCATGGGAACGTAGTCCACGCCGTCCTCTTTTGTATAGGCGGGGGTCTTCCGGTCATCGGGGCCAAAGACCTTTTCGCAGAACCGCCCGTACAGAGCGGCGCCGCCCAGGAGGATCACGAGACCAATAATGAATGTTGCCATAATCTCATACTCCTTTGTCGGTGTTTTTTCCGTCAGATTGTTCATCCAGAATTCCCGGACAACTCTGGATTTGATTGCTGTATTATAGCAGAAAATTCATCAGATGCACGTTAAGAAAATGCTTCTGTACATAAATTATTCATAAATAAAATGCCAAAGTTCGACAAAAAACGAAGCGCTTCGATAAAATTCTCCCACTGTGAAACTTTGCCATTCGCTTGTGAAAAATCAAACATTAGCAGAAGTTAACTCACAGGAAAATAGGAGGTATGCCCCAGGCATACCTCCCGTCAAAATGACAAATCTATTTACCGGTGCCGCCGCCGCTTGATGGAAAATCCAAATACAAGGCCGCACAGCCCGCCCACGATATGGGTCAGCTGGGACACGTTGTCGGCAGTGGTCAGACCATCCAGCAGCTCACCGCCCAGATAGAAGATCACCACCAGGATCAATGTGACCGGAATACCCTCCTTGCCCATCTCGGTGAAGGAGGACAGCACGATCATCATAAACACCACACCGCTGGCTCCCAGCAGTACGGTAGTGGGGAAGAAGAGGAACTGTACCAGCCCCGTCACCAGCGCCGTCGCCGCGATGCACAGGGCGGTGGTTTTGTGACCGTATTTCTCTTCGATGCCGGGCCCCACCAGCAGCAACAGCAGCATGTTGCCCATGTAGTGGTCATAGTCTGCGTGTCCCAGCACGTGGCCGAAAAAGCGCACGTAAGTCAGCGGGTCACTCAGCGGTGCGCGGTATACACTGAAATAAAGATAGGTAGTGGCACCGTCCGTCCATTTCCCCAGCAGCAGCGCGGCCAGTGCCAGCAGCGCAAAGGTCAGGATCACCGGCGCGTTCAATCGGATCACAATGCGTCGTTTCAATGGAATATCCTCTTTTCAAATCGGGATGGAACCATTATAATAGATGAAATGAAATTTGTAAACGGGAGGATTCCCTGATGAAAAAGATGAAACGATGGGTCAAAGTGCTGCTGTGCATCGTGCTGGCGCTGGTGCTGACGGTGGGCGCCTATGTGGCCTATGTATTTCTGGCCTACCACCGCATCGGCGACAAACCGCTGACGCCGGAGGGCAGCGCCGCCGCGGACGCGCTGGCGGCGGGGGAGAATTATACCGTTCTCTCCTATAATATCGGCTTCGGTGCCTATGAGTCGGATTACGGCTTTTTCATGGACGGCGGCACGGAGTCCTGGGCCTGGAGTCAGGAGCGGCTGACAGAGAACGTGGCCCATATCGCCGACTTTCTGGCCCGGCGGCAGGCGGACTTCTATTTGCTGCAGGAGGTGGATATCGACTCTACCCGCAGCTATCATGTGGACGAGCGCCAGCCTATCTATCAGGCGCTGACGGGAAAAGCCCGCGTATTTGCCCAGAATTATGACTCGCCCTTCCTCCTGTATCCCCTGACCCAGCCCCACGGCGCGTCCCGCTCCGGACTGCTGACCTTTTCACCCGCCGCCATTACCTCCGCCCAACGGGTGGAGCTGCCGGTGGAGAACAGCGTCATGAAGCTGCTGGATCTCGACCGCTGTTATTCCGTCAGCCGCATCCCTGTGGCGGGCGGTAAGGAGCTTGTTCTCTATAACCTCCACCTTTCCGCATATACCTCCGACGGTACCATCGCAACAGAGCAGCTGCGGCTGCTGCTGGATGATATGCAGGCGGAGTATGATGCCGGCAACTGGTGTGTGGCCGGCGGCGATTTCAATAAAGATCTTCTGGGGGACTCCGCCGCCTACTTCGGCGAGGCGGATCAGGAATACTCCTGGGCACAGCCCATTCCGGAGGGGACGTTTGACGGATATGATGTGACCCTCATCGCCCCGCTGGATGCCGCCCCTGTTCCCTCCTGCCGCAACGCGGACGGCCCTTATCACAAAGGACAATATGTCCTGACGGTGGATGGCTTTTTGGTGTCCGCCAATGTCGCCGTGGAAAACAGCGCTGTGCTGGACACCGGCTTCCGGTGGTCGGATCACAACCCGGTCAGCATGACATTTTCCCTGCGGACGGCGGCGGAGTAAGCCTCTATACTGTACCGATAACGGCCTTTTATGTACCATTTTGGTACCGATTACCGCCCTTTATGTACCAATAATTCCCCGAAAATCAATGGTTTTCAGGGAATTAAAATTTATATTTAATGTGCACTGAATAATAGAAAAAGCCTTATATTTCAATCCATAGAGGCCAATCCGTGGTATAATTGGAG
>CAKTQM010000008.1 GCA_934597125.1 uncultured Oscillospiraceae bacterium | reverse complement strand
GGGGTCTGGTTCTTTGCGCGCTGTTGCCAGGAATCCGCGCCGACCTTGATGCCGTTTTCCAGCAGAGCGGCCGTGGCGGCTTCCATCTGTTCCACCGTGATTAAACGATCCCAATCTTTCAAAGTGTAATCCTCCTAACGGTTTTTTTGCCGGTCGCCGCGGCGCGGTGACCGGCCTGCTTATTCTATGTGTGTTGCCCTATCGGATGACGGTTCCTCCCACCCTCATCTTTGACATTACTTTAACAAAGTATTGGGCGCTTGTCAACAAGGGAAATCAAAATTCCCTTGGTTTTTTGGAAAATCTCCATAAAATTTCGCGGCGCTCCCGAGTGCGGCGGCATATGTCCGCGGAGGGGTGACAGGATTGGTCTTCCCTGCCGGTTTCTCTGGCGGAAAAGAGAGCCCCCGGCAAAGCCGGGGGCTCTCTTTTGCTTTATTCGTTGCCGGGGAACTGGGGGATAGTGGCGAAGCCTTTGGCCAGGTCGGCGTCGGTGGGGATGTAGTCGCCCATGTCGCCGTCGTTATACTTGCCGTAGGCCACCATATCGAAGTAGCCGGTGCCGGTAAGACCGAAGACGATGGTCTTCTCCTCGCCGGTCTCGCGGCACTTGACGGCCTCATCAATGGCGGCGCGGATGGCGTGGCTGGACTCGGGGGCGGGCAGGATACCCTCGCAGCGGGCGAACTCCTCCGCCGCCTGGAACACGCTGGTCTGCTCGACGCTGCGGGCCTCCAGATAGCCGTCGTGATACAGCTGGGAGACGATGGCGCTCATGCCGTGGTAGCGCAGGCCGCCGGCGTGGTTGGCGGAGGGGATGAAGCCGTTGCCCAGCGTGTACATCTTGGCCATGGGGCAGATCATGCCGGTGTCGCAGAAGTCATACTTGAACACGCCGCGGGTCAGGCTGGGGCAGGAGGCGGGCTCCACCGCGATGATGCGGTAGTTGGCCTCGCCCCGGAGCATCTGGCCCACGAAGGGGGAGATCAGGCCGCCCAGATTGGAGCCGCCGCCGGCGCAGCCGATGATGATATCGGGCTTGATGCCGTACTTTTCCAGAGCGGTCTGGGTCTCAAGGCCGATGACGGACTGGTGCAGCAGCACCTGATTCAGGACGCTGCCCAGAACGTAGCGGTAGCCTTCGCGGGTGGTGGCGGCCTCCACGGCCTCACTGATGGCACAGCCCAGAGAGCCGGTGGTGCCGGGGAACTCGGCAAGGATCTTGCGGCCCACCTCGGTGGTGTTGGAGGGAGAGGGGGTGACGTTGGCGCCGTAGGTGCGCATGACCTCGCGGCGGAAGGGCTTTTGCTCATAGGAGCACTTAACCATGAACACGCGGCAGTCCAGGCCCAGATAGGCGCAGGCCATGCTGAGGGCCGTGCCCCACTGGCCGGCGCCGGTTTCGGTGGTAACGCCCTTGAGGCCCTGCTGCTTGGCGTAGTAGGCCTGGGCGATGGCGGAGTTCAGCTTGTGGCTGCCGGAGGTGTTGTTGCCCTCGAACTTATAGTAGATCTTGGCGGGCGTCTGGAGCTTCTCCTCCAGGCAGTAGGCACGCACCAGCGGGGAGGGACGGTACATCTTATAGAAGTTGCGGATATCCTCGGGGATCTCGAAGTAGGCGGTGGTATCGTCCATCTCCTGCTTCACCAGTTCGGCGCAGAAGACACCGCCCAGCTCTTCAGCGGTCATTGGCTTGAGGGTGGCGGGGTTCAGCAGGGGCGCGGGCTTGTTGGCCATATCGGCGCGGACATTATACCAATATTTGGGCATCTCCTCTTCGGTGAGATAGATCTTGTAGGGGATGTTTCTGTCTTTCAGCTCTTTCATGATGTTTCTCCTTTATATTCTATAATGTGTATTTTTCTATTCAGGCGAAATAGTCGATCTTCATGGCGTGCTTGACCTTATCAAGCGTTCTGGCGGCTTCGGCCTGGGCGGAGAAGCTGCCCTGACGCAGGATCTCCATGACGGCGGCGGGGTCTTTTGCCAGCTCCTGACGGCGGGTGCGGATGGGTTCCAGCGTCTCCTGCAGGACGTTATTGAGGAATTTCTTTACCTTCACATCCCCAAGGCCGCCCCGCTCATAGTGAGCTTTCAGCTCGTCCAGATCAGCGTAGTCCGGCAGGTAGCGGGCGAAGTGGTCGTTGGTGCAGAAGGCGTCCAGATACAGAAACACGGGATTGTCTTTCGTGTTGCCGGGGTCGGATACCTGCAGGTGGTTGGGGTCGGTGTACATGCCCATGACCTTGGTGCGGATATCGTCGGGGGTGTCGGAGAGGTAGATGCAGTTGCCGAGGGATTTGCTCATCTTGGCCTTGCCGTCGGTACCGGGGAGGCGGAGGCAGGCCTCGTTATCCGGCAGCAGGGCGGTGGGCTCCACCAGCGTTTCGCCGTACAGCTCGTTGAAGCGGCGGACGATCTCGCGGGCCTGCTCCAGCATGGGGAGCTGATCCTCACCCACGGGGACGGTGTCGGCCATGAAAGCGGTGATGTCCGCCGTCTGGCTGACGGGGTAGGTCAGGAAGCCCATGGGAATGCTGTGGTTGAATCCCCGCAGCTGGATCTCCGCCTTGACGGTGGGATTGCGCTCCAGACGGGCCAGAGTCACCAGGTTCATGTAGTAGAAGGTCAGCTCCGTCAGTTCGCTGACATGGGACTGCACCAGAATGGTGGACTTGGCGGGGTCGATGCCGCAGGAGAGGTAATCCAGCGCCACTTCCAGAATGTTGTCCCGCACCTTCTGGGGATGGTCGAAGTTGTCGGTGAGGGCCTGGGCATCGGCGATCATGAAGAACAGCTTTTCAAACTTGCCGCTGTTCTGCAGGGTAACGCGGTTGCGGAGGGAGCCGACGAAGTGGCCCACGTGAAGCCGTCCGGTGGGGCGGTCGCCTGTCAGAATGATCTTTCCCATGATGGTTTCTCCTTTGTATGTGAAAATAATTGTTGATCCAATAAAAAATCCTGTCTCATGAAATCATTCATGAGACAGGATGTAAAAACAATTCCTGCGGTACCACTCATATTGACGTAGAACGTCCGCTTTGCACGCACCATCATGCGCTCCGCCGGGGTAACGGCCGCGGCTGCCGTCGGGTATTACTCACCGTTTCCGGCTTTCTCCCCGCCCTCGTAAGGCCATTCGCTGTACATTCCGGTGCTGCGCTCCCACCAAATACGCGGCTCTCTGAAAGGTTCCTGTACAGGTACTCCTCTTACTCGTTGGTTTGGTTTTTGATTATGGAGGTACTTTAGCACTTTCGGGGCGGGTTGTCAAGAGGGAATTTTTGATTTTTTGAAATATGGCGCATCAAAGGCCCCCTTGTGTAAAGAGGGCTGGCTCGGCGCAAACCGAGACTGGGGATTGTCCGGTCATTTGACAACCCCTCCGTCGCCTGCGGCGACACCTCCCCTTACACAGGGGAGGCTTTTTCTTACTTCTTACAGCGCCCTCATGAATTCCGGTTTCAATCCCACGCCGGTGAGGCCGGACTGCACTTTATCCAGCAGGGCCTGACGGTCGCGGTTGAGGGTGCCCTTCAATGTCAGGTAATTGCTGGCGTGGTTCATGCGGAAGACGCTGCCCTCGGAGTCGATATGCTGCAGGAAGAGCTCGGTCTCTTTCAGCACCTCCACGGGGCTGAGGAGCGTGAACTCCCCTGCCCGCACCCACTGCTCCAGCGGGGTGCCGGGTTCCACCATCAGCGTAAGCAGGCCGATATACTCCGGCTGCATGGCGCTGAGAGCTTCCGCCGTGCCGATGGCGTGCTCACGCCACAGCGCCACGCTGCCCAGGCCGGAGATGGCCGTGACCGACAGGGCCATGCCGCAGCGTCGGGCCTTCTGCCCCGCTGCCACGATGGCGGCGGCGCTGTGGCCCTTGCGCATCCGCTCCAGCACCGTGTCGCAGCCGGATTCCAGACCCATATAGACCATTTGCAGGCCGCTTTGGCGCAGCAGGCGCAGATCGTCCTCCGACTTTATCTGCAGGCTGGTGGGCGAGGCGTAGCAGGTAACCCGCTCACACTCGGGAAACAGGCCGTAGATGAGACCCAAAATCTGCACCAGATCGTCGGTTTTCCGCATAAGGGCGTCGCCGTCCGCCAGAAAGACACGCTGGACATGGCGGTAGAGACGGCGGGCGGTCTCGAAATCCTCGCGGATCTCGTCCATGGGACGCATGGCGAAGTGCTTGTCGTCGTACATATCGCAGAAGGCGCAGGTATTGTGGCTGCAACCGTATGTCACCTGGACGATCAGGCTATAGGCCTCAGAGGGCGGACGGTAAACTTTTCCTTTATAACGCATGGTCATCACTCCTTTGTGGTTATTATGCCATAGTTTGAGGCGTTTGAAAAGCATATTCTTTCGGGGTGGCGCATAGGCTGTGGCATATCAACAAACGAGGTGGACAGCGTATGAACCATAATTTCAATCGGGTACAGCTATGCGGCACGGTGGACAGCGCGCCGGTGCTGAGCCATGTGAACCATGAGGTCTCGTTCTATAAATTCACGCTGGCGGTGGAGCGGCTCAGCGGGCTTTCGGACAAGCTGACGGTGATCGCACCCCAGGGACTGCTGGAGACGGCGGACATCGGCGCAGGGGACACGGTCACGGTGCGGGGGCAGCTGCGCTCGTTCAACAACAAGAGCGGTGAGGGCAGCCGGCTGGTGATCTCCGTGTTTGCCCACACGCTGGAAAAGGGCGGGGAGACGCCCCTGAACCTGATCCAGCTGTCGGGCGTGCTGTGCAAGCCGCCGGTACTGCGGCGGACGCCGCTGGGGCGGGAGATCAGCGACATTATTCTGGCGGTGAACCGGCGGTACGGGCGGGCGGACTATCTGCCCTGCATCGCCTGGGGCGTAGTGGCGCAGCAGGTGGCGGCCATGACCACCGGAGAGCGGCTGACGGTGGAGGGACGGGTACAGAGTCGTACATACACCAAGACCGAAAACGGCATTGCCTCTGAACGCACGGCCTATGAGGTGTCTATCATGCGCCCCGCACTGCTGGAAGAGTTTTTGTTCTGACTTGACGGGCGACGCCGCGGGCCGTATAATGGCGAAAGGAAAGGGGGCGGCGGCGTGGACAAGTGCGAAAGCTGCGCGTTTTACAACTACGACGAGGAATATGACGATTTTCTCTGCGAGATGGATCTGGACGAGGACGAGATGGTGCGGTTTTTGAGCAATCAGAGCGCCCAGTGTCCCTATTGGCGGCCGGGGGATGAATACTTGACGGCGCGGAAGCAGTAAACGTCCCCGCATATACCGAAGCAGCAAACACACCGCTTCGCGGTTCCACATAGAATGGAACGCGGGCGGTGTGCTGTTTTTGCAGCCGCTGCCGCGTAATCTGTTCTTTTCAGGAGGTTTGCCATGGCAACCATCACCAATCAGGCGGCACTTTCCTATAACGGTATCACCACGCTTTCCAACATCGCTGTGGGCGAGCTGGTGGAGGCACTGACCGCCAGCAAGACCGCCGCCGACACCACGTATACCGCCGGCGGGGTCAAGACCTTCGCCATTTCACTGGTCAACTCCGGCGCGTCGGCGCTGACGGGGCTGACGCTTACCGACACGCTGGGCAGCTATCCCTTCGGCGGCAGGACGCTGTATCCCATGACGTATGTGAACGGGTCGCTGCTGTATTACGTCAACGGCGTGCTGCAGGCCACGCCCGCCATTACGGCCACCGCGCCGCTGACGGTCACCGGCATTTCCATCCCCTCGGGCGGGAACGCCATGGTGATCTATTCCACCGCCATTAACGAATTCGCGCCGCTGGGCGTGGCAGACAGCATCACCAACACCGCCACCATCACCGGCGGCGGCCTGGCCACTCCCGTCACCGCCACGGAGACCATCACCACCTCCGCCGCGCCGCAGCTGTCCATCAGCAAGGCCCTGTCCCCCGCCACGGTGGTGGAGAACGGCACGCTGACCTACACGCTGACGCTGCTGAACCGGGGCAACGCCGCTGCCAACGCCACCGATGATCTGGTGATCACCGACACCTTTGATCCGGTGCTGCGCAACCTGACTGTCCGGTTCAACGGCACACTGTGGACAGAGGGCACCCAGTACACCTACAACGCTGCCACCGGCGTGTTTGCCACCACGGCAGGCGCGCTGACGGTGCCCGCTGCCACCTTCACCCAGGATCCCACCACCGGCGTCTTCACCGTAGATCCCGGCACGGCGCAGTTGGTAATCACCGGCACGCTGTAAAACAGCGGCAAGCGTATAAAATAAATATCCCCCGGCGAAGCCGGGGGTATTTATTTGCGTATCAATCGCTGTCCAGTTTGAGGACGGCCATGAAGGCTTCGGTGGGTACCTGCACTGTGCCGAGGTTGCGCATCTTTTTCTTGCCCTCTTTCTGCTTCTCCAGCAGTTTCTTTTTGCGGGTGATGTCGCCGCCGTAGCATTTGGCCAGCACGTCCTTGCGCATGGCCTTCACCGTTTCGCGGGCGATGATGCGGCCGCCGATGGCGGCCTGGATGGGCACCTCGAACAGCTGGCGGGGGATATTCTCCTTCAGCTTTTCGCACAGCCGGCGGGCGCGGGCGTAGGCTTTATCCCGATGGGCAATGAAGCTGAGGGCATCCACGCCGTCACCGTTGAGCAGCAGATCCACCTTCACCAGATCGCTGGTGCGGTAGCCGGAAAGCTCATAGTCCAAGCTGGCGTAGCCCTTGGTATTGGCCTTGAGGGTATCGAAAAAGTCGTAGATGATCTCGTTGAGGGGCATCTGGTAGTGGAGCTCCACCAGATGGGTGTCCAGATACTGCATATCCTTGAACTCGCCGCGGCGCTCCTGACACATGGGCATGATGTTGCCCACGTAATCCTGCGGGCTGATGATGGAAACCTTCACATAGGGCTCCTCGGCGTGCTCGATGCTGCCGGGGTCTGGGTAGTTGTGGGGGTTATCCACCTTTATCATGGTGCCGTCGGACTTATAGACATGGTAGATGACACTGGGCAGGGTGGTGACAAGATCCAGATTGAACTCACGCTCCAGCCGCTCCTGAATGATCTCCATATGGAGCATGCCCAAAAAGCCGCAGCGGAAGCCGAAGCCCAGTGCCACGGAGGACTCTGGCTCAAAGGTCAAACTGGCGTCGTTGAGCTGAAGCTTTTCCAGCGCGTCGCGGAGGTCTGGGTACTTGCTGCCGTCCTCGGTATAGACGCCGCAGTACACCATGGACTGGGCGGGGCGGTAGCCGGGCAGGGGCTCGGCGGCGGGGGCGGCGGCGTCGGTGATGGTATCGCCCACGCGGGTGTCCTTGACATTTTTGATGCTGGCGGTGAAGTAGCCCACCTCGCCGGCCTGCAGGCAGTCGGTAGGCTCGTTGCCCAGGGGCTTGAGATAGCCGCACTCCAGAATGGTGTATTCCGCGCCGGAGGCCATCATACGGACGGTCTGACCCTTGCGGATGGTGCCCTCCATGATGCGGAACAGTACCACCACGCCCACGTAGGGGTCATACTGGCTGTCAAACACCAGCGCCCGCAGCGGCGCTTTGGGGTCGCCCTTGGGGGCGGGGACATTGTTCACCACGTCCTCCAGCACGGCGTCGATGTTGATACCCAGTTTGGCGGAAATCTCCGGGGCGTCCAGCGCCGGCAGACCGATGATGTCCTCCACCTCCTGCTTGGCTTTCAGGGGGTCGGCGGCGGGCAGGTCGATCTTGTTGAAGACGGGGAGGATCTCCAAGTCGTGATCCATGGCCAGATAGGTGTTGGCCAGGGTCTGGGCCTCCACGCCCTGAGTGGCGTCCACCACCAGCAGAGCGCCCTCGCAGGCGGCCAGAGAACGGCTGACCTCGTAGTTGAAGTCCACGTGGCCCGGCGTGTCGATGAGGTTCAGGGCATAGACTTCGCCGTCCTGCGCCTTATAGAAGATCTGGACGGCGCGGGATTTGATGGTGATGCCCCGCTCACGCTCCAGATCCATGTTGTCCAGCAGCTGGTTTTCCATCTCCCGCTCCGGCACGGCGTTGCACTTCTCCAGCAGCCGATCCGCCAGCGTGGATTTACCGTGGTCGATGTGAGCAATGATGGAGAAGTTTCTAATGTGGGATTGGTCGAACATAAATGTAACCTCCTTCGGGGTAAATCCACGCTGTTCGCGCGGAGCGCGTTCAAGCGTTTTGCGAAGCAAAACCTTGCCGCAGGCGGAATTCACTTCCGCCGAGGATGTTCAATAAAATAGGGGCCCCCGATTTGTCGTCAGGCAAATTGGGGAACGGATTTACCGTGGTCGATGTGAGCAATGATGGAAAAATTACGAATATGGGTTTGGTCAAACATGTAAAGCAACCTCCTTGGGGAAGTGTCGGTATCAGGCCCCCTTGTGTAAAGGGGGCTGTCAGCTACGGCGGCATAGCCGCCGAGATCGGGGCTAAAAACATGCCACCGGCATGTTTTCTTAACGCCCCGACTGGGGGATTGTCCTGATGATTGACAACCCCTCCGTCAAAAATCAAAGATTTTTGCCACCTCCCCTTACACAGGGGAGGCTTTGAAAAATTCACCGCTTTCCCGCCAGCTCGTCTACATTGTGGAGCACCTGAGCGGTGCTTTGGCCCAGGCCGGGGGCGGCAGTCAGGTCGTCGGAGGTCAGCTCCGGCAGCTTTTCCGCCGCGGAGAGGGCCCGCAGGTAGGCGGCGCGGCTGCGCAGCATGGCGGCGTCGATCATACCGGCGTCAAAATCCACCGGTAGGGTGGCGAAAAGATCCTCGTTGCCGCCGCCGTGGCGGTAGAAATGCCGCAGCAGGGTATACAGGGCGGTGCTGAGGTAGTCGCCGGCGGCGGTGATGGCCGTGCGGTCGCCGCATTTGCCCAGCAGGTCGAACAGCACGCCGGTGGTGTTGACCACCAGCTTTTTTTGCAGCGTGGCAAGGATACTGCCCTTCAGGGTGCCTTTTTCATCACTGGCGTCGTACAGCTCCGCCGCCTCGATGATGCTGCCGTCACGGCTGGTGGTGCGACCCAGCAGGAAATCCGCCGAGACATGATAAAAGTCGCAGACCTTTGTGACAAAGGCCAGGCCAGGCTCGCGGATGCCGTTTTCATAGTGGCTTAAAAGCGCCTGGGAGATCCCCAGCGCGGCGGCGGCCTTCCGCTGGGAAATACCCTTCTCCTGCCGCAGCAGGGACAGCGTGCGGGAAAAATCAGTTGCCATTGTTTCTCACCCTGTTTCGTTTCTTTGTGAATACAGCTTGTAAATTATACACGGTGTTATACGGTTTGTAAAGGTATTTTTGGAGAAAAACTCCCGCGCTGCCGCGCGGGAGTTGGGGGAAACCGGTTCAATGGCTCCCCTTACACAAGGGAGGCTTTGGATTCGGTGTCAGGACGCGCTCTTGTCGCGCCGGTCGAACGCCGAAATGCCCAGCGAGCACAGGATGCCCGCGGCGGCAAGGCCGATGATGAGGAAGAAGGTGGCGTTATAGGAGCCGCTGGCGTCAAACAGGGCGCCGGAGATGGTGCTGCCGAAGCTGGCGAAGATCAGGTTGCTGTTGATGAGGGGGAAGTTCACCGGATAGTGGGCAGGGCCGAAATAGGCGCGGCAGAAGGCGGAGTTGGTGGGGGTGACGCCGGAATAGGCCAGACCGCCCAGCACGAAGCCAATGATGACTACCACGATATTGTGGGTCGTCAGGGCCAGGATCAGCACACCGGAGGTGATGATGAACAGGACATTCACCAGCTGCATGGACACCTTGCGGCCATATTTATCATACATGCCGCCGAACAGCACACGGCCCACGGCGTTGCAAATGGAGATCAAGCCCACGATAGTTGCCACGGAGGAGGCGGTCTGGTCGATGCTGACCTCCCACACCACGCCGCTGGCCTGAGAGATCAGGGCAAGGCCAGCCGCGCTGACGGCGATGGCCCAGACATAATACAGCCAGAAGGTGGGCTTTTTCACCATTTCCAACGGCTTGTGGTCGCGGCCAGCGGCCTTGACTACCGCCTTGCCGTCCTTGGGGGCGGGGGCTGCGAAGTCCGCGCCGGGGGCCACAAAGAAAAACGAGCAGATAGCCAGCACCACGAAAATGATGATGCCCAATACCACGAAGCTGACGCGCCAGCCACCGATCCAGTCCGGTGTCCACGCCTGATAGAGCTTGCCGATGATAAAGCTGCCGCCGCCGAAGCCCATCAGCAGCACGCCGGAGATGAGGCCCGGCCGGTCGGGGAACCAGCGCACCATGGTGCTCATAACGGCGTTATAGCAAAGGCCGGAGCTGAGACCGCACAGCACACCGAAGCCGATATACAGCATTGCCACCGACTGGGTGCGGCTGGCCAGAAAGAAGCCCAGCAAAAACAGCACCGCGCCGATGCGCACGGACATTTTGGCGCTGAGCTTGCCGCTTAAAAGGCCGCACAGCAGCGAACCGATGCAGAACAGGATCATGACAATGGTAAAGGTCATGCTGAGCTGCGCCTTGCTCCAGCTGGTAAACTCGGCGGCGATGGGGGTACTCAGGATACTCCAGGCGTACACAAGACCGGCAAACAGCAGCACGATCACGCCCACGATGGCGTAGACCCAACGGTTCAGTTGTTTCATAGGGAAACCCTCCAAATATCTTTCTACTGTGAAATTTTTCACGCTCTCTTATTCAGTTTACCAAATGATTCAATGAAACACAAGAGCCGCGCGGCGAAACATCCGCGCGGCTCTGTTTCGTTTGGGGAAATTATTCCCCTTCATCGGGCTTCCTTGCCGATTTTCAGGCCAGCTTCAAAGGCCTGCTTGTTCAGGGGCAACAGCTTGGGCTTTTTGCCCAGCTTGTGCTCAATGGTCTGCCACACCACGTCCTCCGGCACCACTTGCGTATAACCCACATAAGCGCCCAGCATGACGATGTTCAGTACCTTGGCGTTGCCCATCTCCAAAGCCATCTCGGTGACGGGAACCTTCACCACCTTTACATCGCCGCGGGTGATTTCGCTTTTCACGATGGAGCTGTTGATGAACAGGGTGCCGCCGGGGACAAGCTTATAGAGGAACTTGTTCAGGCTGGGATCGTTCATGACGATCAGGTCATCCATGCTGTCGCCCAGCGGCGCGCCGATGTCGTCATCGGAGATAACCACATAGCAGTTGGCCGTTCCGCCCCGCTGCTCCGCGCCGTAGGAGGGGAAGAATGTGACGTTTTTATCCGTACTGTCGCAGGTGGCTTCCGCCAGGAACTTACCCAGGGTCATGACGCCCTGTCCGCCGAAACCGGCTACCATCAGATTCCGTTCCATATTCACGCCTCCTCCTTGCTCTTGTCCCGGATCACGCCCAGAGGAAATTCCTTCAGCATGTTCTGCTCCAGGAAGTCCAGGGACTCCAGCGGGTCAAGGCCCCAGTTGGTGGGACAGCTGGTGACGATCTCCACCATGGAGAAGCCCTTGCCGTCCAGTTGGTTCTGGAAGGCCTTCTTGATGGCCGCTTTCGTCTTGGCTACATTAGCAGGGGTGTTGCAGCTGGTGCGCTCCAGATAGTAGGGGGCCGTCAGCTGATTGAGGATCTCGCACATGTGCATGGGGTAGCCATGCTCCTTGGGATCACGGCCTTTGGGGGCGGTGGTGGCCTTCATGCCTACCAGTGTCGTCGGGGCCATCTGGCCGCCGGTCATGCCGTAGATGCCGTTATTAACGAAAATGACGGAGATGTTCTCTCCGCGGTTGGCGGCGGACATGGTCTCGGCAAGGCCGATGGAGGCCAAATCGCCGTCGCCCTGATAGGTGAACACCAACGATTCCGGGTTGCTGCGCTTGGCACCGGTGGCTACCGCGCAGGCGCGGCCATGGGCCGCCAGAAAGTAATCGTAGGTGATGTAATCCATATGCAGGCCGCAGCAGCCCACGCCCACGGCGCAGGCGGCCTTGTCCAGCAGGTTCATCTCCTCCAGCACCTCGCCGATGAGCTTGATGATGGTGGAGTGCATGCAGCCGGGGCAGAAGCCGGACACCATGTCGGCCTTGATGCCTTTCGTTCTCGCGTATACTTTTTCCATATTCCGGCGCCTCCTTTCAGCGTTCCAGCAGCGCTTTGGCTGCCTGAATGACCTCATCGCGGCCCATGATCTCGCCGCCCGCGTGGAGGCAGGTGTGGATGGGACAGCGATCCATGACCGCCAGCTTTACATCGTTGACCATCTGGGCGGGAATGGACATTTCCACATCCAGAATGACCTTGACCTGATTAAAGTTCAGCCCGGCGTAGGTGTCGTAGGGGAAGGGATTGATGGTCTTGGGGCGGATGAAGCCCACCTTATAGCCCTGACTGCGCAGCAGCTTCACCGCGCTGCGGGCGATACGTCCGCAGATGCCGTAGCCGGTCAGAACAAGTTCAGCATCGTCAAGGAACAGGGTCTCCACCTGCACGTCCTGTTTCCAGCTCTCGTACAGGGCCTCCATATCCCGGCAGGATTGCTCCTGATCTTTCGTCGACCAGCGGCCCGCCGCCACCACGCCGCGAGGCTCCCTGGTGGAATCATGGCCCACGGCGGAAGTGGGACGCAGAGCGTCCTTCAAGGCTTTCACTTCCTCGTCGCTGCGCATTTCCGGCAGCTCCACCGGTTCCATAATGGTGCCCATGACGCCGTCGGTGAGGATAAGGACGGGGTTATGATCCCGCTGGGCATAGTCGAAGGCGGCATAGGTCATGTCCACCGCCTCCTGCACCGTGGCGGGAGAGAACACCATCATGCGGAAACCGCCGTTGCCGCTGGCCTTGGTGGCCTGGGTATAGTCCTGCTGGGCGGGCTGGATGGTGCCGATGGCGGGGCCGCCCCGCTGCACGTTGACATACACCATGGGCAGGCGGGCGCTGGCGCAGAAGCTGATGCCCTCACTCATGAGGCTGATGCCGCAGGAGCTGGAACTGGTCATGGCCCGTGTGCCGGTACCGGCGGAGCCGTAGACCATATTGATGGAGGCCACCTCGCTCTCACCCTGGACGAAGGTGCCGCCTACCTCCGGCATGCGGCGGGCCAGATATTCGGGGATCTCGTTCTGGGGGGTGATGGGATAGCCGGCGAAGAACCGGCAGCCGCTGCGCACCGCGGCCTCGGCAATGGCCTCGGTGCCCTTCATAAATACTCTTGCCATGTTCTTCCCTCCTTACTTATACACTTCGATGGCGGCGTCGGGACACATGCGGCCGCAGATGGCGCAGCCGATGCAGTTCTCCGGATGGGCCGCCGTGACGTAGGGGTAGCCCTTGGAGTTCACGTCGTGTCCCACGGCCAGCACGCCCTTGGGACAGAACTTCACGCAGTAGCCGCAGCTTTTGCAGCTCTCCGCGCGGATGGTGACTTGCGGCATAGTGTTTCCTCCTCTTTTCACTCAAGTCCCGCTTCCGGGACGGATATATGGGATGTAATGGGGATCAGCGGTAGGGGCGTTTCCTCTTTGGCCTGCTCATATAGCGGGGCGGGCACGGCGGCGGCCTCTACGGTGACGTAGGGACTCAGCATTTCCAGCCCCTGCCGGACGCCGTCCAGATACTCCGCCAGTGTGGTGTCTCCGCCCAGATTGGGGTTCAGCAGAAACCGGGGCATTTTCAAGCGGGAGGCTCTCAGGATCGCGCTGAGCGTCCCGTCGATATGCTCCGTGGTGGCCGACCAGGGGCGGTAGGGGTTTACCACGAACCAGACGTCAGCGGTTTTCAGCAGGTGGGCATAGCCGCCGATGAGCTTCGCGCCGGTGTCGTTGCCGCCTACGTCCAGGATGACGGCCTTTTCCTCGTCCAACAGCAACGGCACAAGCCCTCCTACCTGTGTGGGCGCGTCGGCGCACTGCTGCTCGAAGTGGACGGTGACGCCTGCGCTTTCCAGAATGGCTTCCGCGTCACGGGAACGCATCAGGGGCTTGGTCTGGTCGAGATCGAAGAAGTGGACTTCCCGTCCCTGCCCTGCCAGCTCCAAGGCCAGATGCACCGCCAGTTCCGATTTGCCGCAGCCGGCTTCGCCCAGAAAGACGGTATTCGGCTGCCGCCGCAGTGTCTCCCATGCCATGGTATTCACCTCGATATGTAAAAATTATCTATGTGTATAAAATTTTTCTATTGTCTGGAGTGTAACATGTCTTGCAATTCTTGTCAACCGCGTGTAGAATTTAGATAAAATCTTATCTGAAAAGGTGGGACAGGCCATGGAACGGGAGAAACTTTTGATCAAATTCTGCGATTTCCTCACCCACGTCATGGGGCCCCAGACGGAGGTAGTGCTGCACAACAAGGAGGGCGTCATCATCTGGATCGCCCAGGGGCACATCACCGGACGGGCGGTGGGGCAGCAGGATCTGCTGCCCGCCATGGAGCTGGTGGCCCGCCAGCGGGCCATGGAGGGTTTTGACTACACCACGGGGTACAAGAGCTTCAGCCGCATGGGCACGCCGCTGCGTTCCTCCTCTCTGTTCTTTCGGGACGAGGCGGGGAAGCTGGATTATGTGCTGTGCGTGAATCAGGACATCAGCGCCTATGTGGACTTGCAGCAGGTGCTGGACGCCTTTATCGGCGACCGCCCCGCGGCGGCGCAGGTACAGCCGGATCGGGACAGTCTGGACGATGTGGTGATGAAGATGATCCTGGGGGAGATCTCCCGCATGAAACCCGCCGACATCGACAGCAAGGAGGCCAAGCTGCGGCTGATTAAGCGGCTGAATGAAAAGGGCATCTTCGGCGCCCGGGGCGCAGTGAACACCGTGTGCCAGCTGCTGCACATCGCCCAGCCCACGCTGTATAAGTATTTGCAGGAGATAAAAGAGGAATGAGGCGGCTTGGAGCCGTCTCATTCCTCAGTTCAGGATTTTTCGCTTTTCTCGCTTTATTTGATGCCGAACAGGTTTTTCCCGTTTTCCATGGTCAGTCGGGCCATTTCCTCTGCGGTCATACCCTTGAGCTGGGCCAGCTTTTCGGCGATGTAAAACACGTTGCGGGAGTCGTTGCGTTTTCCCCGCAGGGGGACGGGGGACATGTAGGGAGAGTCCGTCTCAATGAGGATTCGGTCAAAGGGGGCCATCTCCGCCACGGCCACCGCTTTGCGGGCGTTTTTATAGGTAACAGGGCCATCAAACCCCAGATACCAGCCCATAGACAGCAACTCCTCCGCCATTTCCACACTGCCGGAGTAGCAGTGAAAGACGCCGTGGAGAGCGGGATACTCCCTGACGATGGACAGGGAGTCGCCGTGGGCGTCGCGGTCGTGGAAAATGACAGGCAGGTTCAGCTCCTGCGCCAAGGCCAGCTGGGCGCGCAGCACCTGCTGCTGGAAATCACGGGGCGGGTTTTCCGGCCAGTAATAGTCCAGGCCGATCTCGCCGATGGCTACCACCTTGGGCTGCCGGGCCAGTTGACGGAGGGCATCAATATGTTCCGGAATGAAATCGCCGCAGTTTTCGGGGTGTATACCCACGGCGGCGTAGACATGGGGATGCCGCGCCGCCAGCGCGATGGCAGCACGGGAGGAATCCAGCGTGCAGCCCGGGTCGATCACCAGACCGTCAAAGGCGGCAAGCACCGCGTCACGGTCAGCGTCGAAGGCCTCGTCATCATAGTGGGCGTGGGTATCGAACAGCGTCATAGCAGTTCTGCCTTTCCCATGGTGGTGGCGTCGATATACTGCGCTTTCAGCTCACGCAGGCGGGCCATGTGGGGCTGCTGCATGTGGACGCGCTGGTGCTCCTCGGTCTCCCACTGTTCGATAAGCAGCACCACGTTCTCCTCCTGGGCGGAGAAGTAGTAGTCATAGCGGATGCAGCCCGCCTCGGCGCGGATGGCGGTGAGGATACCCTCGGACACGATGGTGCGGACGTAGTTTTCGCGGCAGCCGGGCTTGGCGGTGTATTTTACGTATAAGGTCAACATTACAAATCACGCTCCTTTGGGGGTCATTTTACCCCAAAGGAGCGTGATTGTCTACATTAGTTTGCCGTTTGACAAAGTCAGCACAGCTTGGCGCCGGCAGGGACGCTGTCGTCAATGATCATCAGGTGAAGCTTTTCCTCGCCCTTTTCCTTGTGGACGGCGGAGATCAGCATGCCGCAGGAGGGAATGCCCATCATCTTGCGGGGAGGCAGGTTCAGAATGGCGATGGCCGTCTTGCCGATCAGCTGCTCCGGCTCATAGTACTGGTGGATGCCGGAGAGGATGACGCGGTCGGTGCCGCTGCCGTCGTCCAGGGTGAACTTCAGCAGCTTGTCGGACTTCTTGACGGCTTCGCAGTTTTTGATCTTCACGGCGCGGAAATCGGATTTCAGGAAGGTATCGAAGTCCACCTCCTGCTCCACATAGGGCTCCAGCTCGATGGCGGGCAGAGCGGCCTTCTTCTGGGCCTCCTGCATGGCTTCCAGCTCCGCCAGCGCCTTTTCGGTGTCCACGCGGGGGAACAGATTCTCGCCCTTGGAGACCTGAGCTTCGGCGGACAGGACACCCCAGACGTTGGCCTTGTCCCAGGCGTGATCCGCGGCGGAGGCGCCGATCTTCTCGAAGATCTTGCCGCAGGTCTCCGGCATAACGGGGGTCAGCAGGGTGGTGCAGACGCGGATGGTCTCCAGCAGATTATAGAGAACGGTGGCAAGGCGGGTGCGCTTGCTCTCGTCCTTACCCAGCACCCAGGGAGCGGTCTCGTCGATATACTTGTTGGCACGGTCGATGACCTTGAAGACCTCGTCAATGCCGTTCTGGAGCTGCAGCTTGTCCATCTCGGCCTCGTAGCGGTCGCGGAGAGCGCAGACGGTCTTTTTCAGGTCGCAATCCTCGGGGGCGTCTTCGCGGTCGGCAGGCAGCTTGCCGCCGAAGTACTTTTCCACCATGCCGGTGGTGCGGCTTACCAGGTTGCCCAGCTTATTGGCAAGGTCGGTGTTGATGGTGGAGATCAGCAGCTCGTTGGAGAAGTTGCCGTCGGAACCGAAGGGGAAGGTGCGCAGCAGGAAGAAACGCAGGGCATCCACGCCGAACATTTCGGACAGGGCGTAGGGATCGACGACATTGCCCTTGGATTTGGACATCTTGCCGCCGTCGATCACCAGCCAGCCGTGGCCGTAGACATGCTTGGGCAGGGGCAGGCCCATGCTCATCAGCATGGCGGGCCAAATGATGGAGTGGAAGCGGACGATCTCCTTGCCCACGATGTGATAATCGGCGGGCCAGTATTTGTCAAAGTCGTGATACTTGTCGTTATAAAGGCCCATGGCGGTGCAGTAATTGAACAGGGCGTCCACCCAGACGTAGACCACGTGGCCGGGGTCAAAGTCCACGGGAATGCCCCAGGAGAAGCTGGTGCGGCTGACGCACAGATCCTCCAGGCCGGGCTTGATGAAGTTATTCACCATCTCGTTGACGCGGGTGCGGGGCTGCAGGAAGTCGGTGTCCTCCAGCAGGTGCTGTACCTTATCGGCGTACTTGCTCAGGCGGAAGAAGTATGCCTCCTCCTCGGCGTCGTGGACTTCGCGGCCGCAGTCGGGGCATTTGCCGTCCACCAGCTGGCTCTCTGTCCAGAAGGATTCACAGGGGGTGCAGTACTTGCCCTTGTAGGCGCCCTTGTAGATGTCGCCGTTGTCGTACATTTTCTTGAAAATCTTCTGGACAGCTTCGCAGTGGTAATCGTCGGTAGTACGGATGAAACGGTCGTTGGAAATATTCATCAGCTTCCACAGGTCGCGGACGCCCCGCTCGCCGTCTACGATGCGATCCACGAAGGCCTGGGGGGGCATGCCGGCTTCCTCAGCCTTGGTCTCGATCTTCTGGCCGTGCTCGTCGGTGCCGGTCAGGAACATGACGTCATAGCCCTGCAGGCGCTTATAGCGGGCGATGGCGTCAGTAGCCACGGTGCAGTAGCTGTGGCCGATGTGCAGCTTGTCCGAGGGGTAATAGATGGGGGTGGTGATATAAAACGTCTTTTTTTCCATGGGGATATCTCTCCTTTTCCGCCGCCCCGAATGGAAGGGCGGCTTACATTATTTTTCCTGCTTTTTTCAGAGGGTATGCAAAAATAAAACGCCCCTGACATCATGTCAAGGGCGACTTTCACTTCATCGCGGTACCACCTTGCTTCGCGCCGCCCTTGCGGACGGGGCCTTATGGGGTGCAGCCACACCCCCGCGCGGTAACGGGCGCCTCCCGTTCCGGCCTGACGGGACGTGCCCCTTGGCCGGACGGCTCCTGAGCCATGTTCGCCGGTGCTCGCCGCGTCCGCTTTCACCTGTTCGGACTCTCTTGTAGCGGGAGGTGCCGGTTACTCTCTCATTCACTGCCTTTGGTCGCATTTTCCGGTATCATACCGCAAAATATCGAGTTTGTCAACCATCGGGGCGGTTTTCTGTATAAAATCACGCTTTACAGGGGCGAAAATCTTTTGTATAATATGGGTTGGAAATTTTTTATGGTGGCGAATTACCATACACACAGGAGGAACAAAAAATGTCTTTCAAGATCCTTGTTATCAACCCCGGTTCCACTTCCACCAAGATCGGCGTCTATGAGGACGAGACGCTGCTGTTTGACAAGACCCTGCGTCACAGCGCCGAGGATATCGCACAGTTCAACTCCATCCCCGCCCAGAAGGACTGGCGCTGCCAGCTGGTGCTGAAGGCGCTGCGGGAGGAGAATTTCGACATCAACACCCTGAACGCCGTTTCCGGCCGCGGCGGCCTGCTGCGTCCCATCCGCGGCGGCACCTACGCCGTCAACGACAATCTGGTGAACGATTGCACCATCGGCGTGCAGGGCCAGCATGCCTCCAACCTGGGCGGCATCATTGCCCGTGAGATCGGCGATTCTCTGGGCATCCCCTCCTACATCGTTGACCCCGTGGTGGTGGACGAACTGGCCGACGTGGCCCGCTATGCCGGTCATCCCCTGTTCCAGCGTGTCAGCATTTTCCACGCCCTGAACCAGAAGGCCGTTGCCAAGCGCTACGCCAAGGAAGTGGGCAAGAATTATGAGGATCTGAACCTGATCGTTTGCCATCTGGGCGGCGGCGTCTCCATCGGCGCCCACTGCCACGGCAGCGTCATCGACACCCAGAACGCTCTGGACGGCGACGGCCCCTTCTCCCCCGAGCGTTCCGGCTCCCTGCCCACCGGCCAGCTGGTGAAGCTGTGCTGCAGCGGCAAGTATACTGAGGCGGAGCTGAACCGCATGCTGTCCGGCCGCGGCGGTCTGGTGGCCTACACCGGCTCCAACGACATGCGCTATCTGCTGGCCGAGGCCGCACACGACAAGAAGATCGCCGGCGTGGTGGAGGCCTTCCACTATCAGATCGCCAAGGAAGTGGGCGCTATGGCTGTTGTCATGAAGGGCAAGGTGGATCAGATCATTCTGACCGGCGGCATCGCCTACGGCAAGGAGACCGTGGACGCCATCAGCGAGATGGTGAACTGGATCGCGCCCATCACCGTGTATCCCGGCGAGGATGAGCTGCTGGCGCTGGCTCAGGGCGCGCTGCGCGTGCTGCGGGGCGAAGAGAAGGCCCAGGAGTATCGCCGTCCCCGTCCCACCGAGGCGTAAGGTACACCGTATTTTCCAAGGACGCCCGACGGCATTGGCTGTCGGGCGCCTTTTCCCTTATTGAAAAGGAGGTTTTTCAATGTTTATCAGCAACGATATCCGCTATATCGGCGTGAATGACCATCAGGTGACGCTGTTTGAGGGACAGTATGACGTGCCTTTGGGCATGGCATACAACTCCTATGTGATCCTGGACGATAAGATCGCCGTAATGGACACGGTGGACGGGCATTTCAGCGGGGAATGGCTGTCCAATCTGGCGGCGGCGCTGGAGGGCCGGACACCGGACTATCTGGTGGTGCAGCACATGGAGCCGGATCACAGCGGCAGCATCACGGCCTTTATGGACGCCTATCCCGCCGCCGTGGTGGTAGCCTCTCAGGCGGCGTTCCGGATGATGCAGCAGTTTTACGGCAGCGACTATGCCGACCGCCGCGTGGTGGTGGGCGAGGGCGACACGCTGGTGCTGGGCCGCCACACACTGACATTCCTGACGGCGCCTATGGTACACTGGCCGGAGGTGATCGTCACCTATGACTGCGCCGATAAGGTGCTGTTCTCCGCCGACGGGCTGGGCAAATTCGGCGCACTGGACGTGGAGGATCCCGAAGGCTGGGCCTGCGAGGCGCGGCGGTATTACTTCGGCATCGTGGGCAAGTTTGGCGCACAGGTACAGGCGCTGCTGAAAAAGGCGGCAGGGGTGGACATCCAGACGGTATGTCCCCTGCACGGCCCCGTACTGACGGGCGAGGCACTAACGGAGGCCCTGCGGCTGTACGGCATCTGGTCAAGCTACGGCGTGGAGAGCGAAGGCGTGATGATTGCCTACGCCTCGGTATACGGCAACACGGAGAAGGCGGCGGAGCTGCTGGCAGAGCAGCTGAAGGCGCTGGGCTGCCCCAAGGTGGCGGTCACCTGCGTGCAGCGGGACGACTGGGCAGAAGCGGTGGAGGACGCTTTCCGCTACGGCAAGCTGGTGCTGGCCGCGCCCACCTATAACGGCTTCCTGTTCCCCGCCATGCGGGAGTTTATCCAGCATCTGACGGAGAGGAACTATCAGAACCGGCAGGTGGCTTTCATCGAAAACGGCTCCTGGGCACCCATGGCGGCCAAGGAGATGAAAAAGCTGCTGGAGGGCTGCAAAAACGTGACCCTGGGCGGCACCGTCACCATCCGCTCCGCCATGACGGCGGAGACGCCGGCACAGCTGAAAGCGCTGGCAGAAGAACTGATGTAACGCGCATACGGCAAAAAAAGATCCCCGGCCGGTGGTCGGGGATCTTTTTTTACATATTGTGGATGTCGTTCAACAGCTCGTCCAGAGACATTTCATCCACTTTTTTGCCGCTGTCGGGGGCAGCGGAGGTTTCGGCGCTCTGGCGCTGGGCCTCCTGGGCGGCGGCCTGACGCTGGGCCATCTCCTGCCGCATCTTGGCGGAGAGATCCTCCACGAAGGGGCTGGTGAGGGTATCGTCGGACACCTTGCCGCCCTGGGGGGCGGGAGCCGCCTTTACCGGCGGCTGAGGCCGCTGGGGCTGGGGCTGGGGCGGCGCCTTCTGGACGGGGCGCTGGGGCGGCGCGGCCTTGGCATTATGATGCTGGGGCTGCTGGGGCTGCTGGGGCGGGCGGGGCACATCCCGATCCGCGCGGGGCGGGCGGGGCGGCTGGGGCGGCGTATCGTCGTCATCGTCATAGTCGTCGCCGCGGCCGATGCGGCCCAGCAGGAAGCCTACCAGCAGCAGGATCACCACCAGCAGCGCCGCACCGATGATCAGAGCGGTGGTGGTAGCCATCTCGCCCACCAGCGGCAGCGTCACCGTCAGGGGGACGGAATAGGTGGGCGGCTCAGGCGGGATGTTGGGATCAATGATCTCCATGGTGGGGATGATGCCCTCGTACTTGGGCATGCGGTACACATGGACGGTGTAGGTCTGTGTGGTGGTGCCGTCTTCCGCCGTGCAGGTGACTGTCATGACGTTGTCACCCTCCTGGCTGAGCTGCATGGTGGCCTCGGTGACCTTCAGGGCTTTTTCATCCTTTGCCACGCCGGAGAGAATGGCGGTGCGGGTCTCGTAGGGAACGTAGGCCACGTAATCCGTCACCGCTCCGGAGAAGGTGGGGCTAAGACTGCCCACGTCCAGCGTCAGCTCCTTGAGCATGGCGTCGGTGCTGGGCTTGTAGTTGGGATCCTGCTCGCGGGTAGCGGTGATGGTATAGGTCTTGGTAGCGCCGGCGGCGGCGGTGCAGGTAACAGTAACGGTGTTGCTGCCCACCACCAGCTTGTTGCCGCTGACGCTGACCTTGGCCGCGCCGTCCGCCGCTTTATAGCTGAGATTCAGGGACTCCACCGAATAGGGAACTGTGACGCTGTAATAGGTGGTGCCCTTGGCAAAGGCGGGACTGAGGGAGGCATCGGCGCAGCTGAGGGACGCCAGATCGCAGTTGCTGCTGAGGGGGGCGTCCACCTTGCCGCTCCAGGCGGCGTTGGAGAGAGATTCCTCCTTGGTGCCGTCGGTCACGACGATATTGGTGAAGCTGGCAGTCAGCGCCGCGCCGCTGGCGGCGCTGCTTTTGACGCGGAAGGTAACGGACAGGACGCCGGTGCTGGAGTTAATGGGGTTGTTGACGCCGTACAGCACGAACTTCATGTTGCTGCTGTCCATCGTCCAGCCGCTGATGACCTGATCGTAGTTAGTCAGCTCCAGCACGGAGCTGTCATAACTCAGGGTGGCTTCCACGCCCATGATATTGTCGCCGGAGATATTGAGGGTCAGTTTGACGGTGCTGCCGGCCTGGACGGTGCCGCTGCCGCTGAGGGCGGCGCTGGCCGCCTCAGCCCGTTGGGGCAGCAGGGCCAGCACCACCAGAGCCAGCGTCAGCAGGAGCTTTGCCAGGAAAGAGGTTTTGTGTTTCATGACGGGTTCCTCCTATCAACTCACAGTGTCCTTGCCGACAATGACGCGGGCAGCCTTGACAACGTCGGTAATGGAGATGGTGCCGTCGTCGTTCAGGTCGGCGGCTTCCAGATACGCGCCGGTGAGGCTGGATTTGCCCACCAGGTGGGACTGCAGCGACACCAGATCGGTAATGGTGATCTTTCCGTCGCCGTTCAGATCACCCTTGACCACAAGGATGTAGGTCTCTCCGTTGACCTCGGCCGTCATGCCGGTGGCCAGCGGCGTATCGTCGGAGACGACGCGGTCGCCGTCATAGACGGTGACATTGCGGCCCAGCTGGGAGGCGGTGGCACCGGGGGTCAGGCCGGGCCAGTAGTCGCCGTCGGTGGTCTGGCCCAGGGGGATGGCGGTGTAGACGGGGCTGAAGGTCATGTTCTTATCCTCCATGACGGTCTTGCCCTCGGTATAGCCCTCCCAGTGGCTGAAACGATAGGCGTTCTTGCCGTCAGGCGCCTTGGCGGGGGCGGTACGGGGGGCGGGGATCAGCTCGCCCTCGGCCACGGTGCCCACCATGTAGGTATCGCCGTCGGCATCCAGGAAGGTATAGGTATAGGTGTCGGCATAGTGGGCATACAGGGTCAGATCGGCGGCAATGACCTTGTTACCGGACATGATCTGCTCACCGCCCACCGGCTCGGTGAACCAGCCGATGAAGGAGTAGCCCTTCTTTCTGGCGGAAGGCAGCTTGCCGTAGACGATATCGTCCAGGGAGACGGTCTTGGTGGCGCTACCCAGCAGGGTGCCGCCGTTGGCGTCGAAGGTGACGGTGTAGGTATCCTCTGTGCGGATGGGGCCGCTGCTTCTGCCCACGGTGAAGTCGGATTCCACCAGTGTGAAGCTCTTGCCGCCGGCCTCGGCGGTCAGGGTGAAGGTGTAGCTGCCCTCGCTCAAGTTGCTGTAGGCCACGGAATCATCCAGATTCATCAGGTCATAGGCGGTGTCGTTGGGGCGGGCGGAGGCGCTGATGATACTTCTGCCGGAATGGGTGGTGACGGAAATATTAACACTCTTGATGGGGACAGAGCAGGCCACCACGCCGCGCACGGGGAAGGAGGACGCGCCGTAGACCAGCGTGTTATCCTCGCCGGGGTAAATGACGCCCTGCAGGGAGAAATCGGCGCTGCTGTCGGCCACGGGGTCGGGCTGCCAGGCGGCGATGGTATTCTCCGCGCCGCTGACCATGACCAGCCTACTGTCCTGATAGCTGAGATATTCGCCGGTAGCCACATTTTTCAGCAGCTGGCCGCTGCCGGCGGCGCTGCCCACCAGCTCCCACTTCTGGGAATCGGAGGTGCTGGGAGCGTCCATGGAGACGCCGCTGCGGCCCGCGGACAGACGCAGGGTCTTATTGTTAACCACAGCGGACAGGGTATAGAAGCCGCCCTCGAAATACGTCAGAGTAAAGGTACAGGCGGAGGCGGTGCCTTGTACGTCCACATTGCCCCGATCGCTCACGGACAGGCTCATGCGCTGATCGCCGCTGAGAAGGATGCGGTAGCTGCCGTCGGCCTGATGGGAGGTGCGGTTGTTCATCAGCATCACCAGAGCGTCGGCGGGTTCGCGGACGCGCAGGCGGGTGTAGACACCCATCTGCACATCGCCGGAGCAGCCGTAGTAGTAGCGCATGATCTTGCCGGTGGTGCCGTATTTGTCGGCGGTGGTACCGGACATAGTCTCGCCGGATTTGCCGTTTTCGGAATACAGCTCGGAGGCGGTGACCAGACGGCCGGACTCGTTATAGATGGCCTGGATGATGTCGCTCTCCGGCTGATTGGCAAAGCCGCCCAGGGCGGCGAAGGCCCGCTGGATCAAGGCATAGGCGCCGTCCACGCCGTGCTGCACGGCGCGGCTCCAGAATACGTTTTTCAGGGCCACGGAGTAGTTTTCAATGTCAAAGCCGGAGGTATTGCGCTCTACCGCGTCCACCAGGGGGGTATAGAAGGTATCCTGGGTATAATCGAACTGAGCCTGGGCGAAGGTGCCGCGGTATTCCTCATAGACCTGACGCCAGACGTTGTCGAAGTTGATGCCGTAGCCGGAGACGGGATAAGTATAGGCGTCCACCAGGTCGCTGCCGAACTGATTGTACCAGGGGTTGTCGCTGTTGACACACCACTGGGCAAACTTGTAGGGCGTGTCAGAGGCGCTGGCAAACATGTACATACCATAGGACTTGCCGCCGGGGTCGCCGTCCACAGAGGAGACGTAGCCAGGGCCGTCGGAGGCGTCGCCCACCTCGTAATAGCGGCTCAGCTCATCATAATCGGCGCGGTTCCACTGGTGGGCGGTCTCCGCGATGGTGTGGATGAGAAAGCCGCTGCCCACCAGACCCAGCACAATGGCAAAGCTGAGCAGCAGGGCGGTTCCCTTTTTCAATAGCTTCATAGCGGTTTTTCCTCACTCTCCGTCAGAATAAGCGGGCAATGCAACGGCGGGGCGGGCACGATGCCTTTCCACCGATTTACAGAATCTTAGTTATAATGCAGTATACCATCCGCGAATAGGCTTGTCTACGGCAAATGCGAAAAAAACACAAAAAATTGGGGAATTTTGTCGTGCAGACACTATATTTGGGGCGTCTTACCGCCGTTATGGCAGCCGGACGATGGAAAATGCTGGCAGCGGACGGCAAAGAGGCGTTTGCGCATTCCGGGAATCTGCGCTTGCGCAGGTGTGCGGAGTATGGTAGAATGGTTTTATTGGCACGTGTGCCTTTCCGGGTCGGACACACCGCCGGGCATAGGGCGGCTATGCGGAGAAGGAGGATGCGTATGAGGAAGAAGCTTTTGACACTGGTACTGGCGCTGGTGCTGATGGTGTGTCTGTGCGTCACGGCGTGGGGCATGCAGATCTTTGTGAAGATGCCGGCCGGCAATACCATCACGCTGGAGGTGGAGAGCGGCGACAGCATCGACAATGTCAAGGAAAAGATCCAGCAGAAAGAGGGTATTCCGTCCCAAAAGCAGCAGCTTGTCTTTGCAGGCAAGCAGTTGGAGGATGGCCGCACGCTGGCGGACTACAACATCCAAAAGAAGTCCACGCTGCAGCTTGTATTGACCGCGGGAACAGCGGCATATCCGTGGCAGGTCTCTACGGAAACGGAGCTGGCTGACGCCTTTAAGATCAATGATAATTACATTCAGTTAAAGAATAACATTTCAATCGCAAACACGCTTGTGCTGGAAAAGGACGTTTCCGTTACGCTGGATCTGAATGGGTACGTGCTGCAAATGACCGGCAAAGGTTCCGTCATTCAGCTGGCTGAGAACGGCGACAGCGAAAACCCCAACACACTGACGCTGAAGGACAGCAACGCCGGCGCGGTACACAAATTCAAGCCTGACGTCAACGGCCTGTGGGTGTGGGATGAGGACAACGGCACCGAGGCGGTCTATGGCGGCGTCATCACAGGCGGTAATGCCAATCAGGGCGGCGGCGTGTATGCCGGCTGGACATATGGAAATATCTTTATTATGGAAGGCGGCAACATCGTGGGCTGCACCGCCTCTGACGATGACCCCAACCGCGATGGCAAGGGCGGTGGCGTGTATGCCGCCGGTGAAACGTTTCTCATGACGGGTGGCAGCATCGTGGGCTGCGTCGTTCCTGATGCCATCAGCATCTACTCCCGAGCCAGCGGCGGTGTATATGCCGCCGGCAATCGCGTTGAGCTGACGGGCGGCACCATCCGCGATATTCACACCGAGTCGTATTATTTTACGCTGAAGGGCGCCACGCTGCTGGGGGAGGTCACCATTTCCGGCCCCAGCGACAACACCCCGTCCTTCCTGAGCGGTGTATTCGACTGTGATGTGACGAGTTTACACACGATTCGCGGCGACGCTGTCTTCCATGGCAGGGTCACGCATATGTCCGCCCATCCTATTGAAAGCGGCACTTTTTACGGAGACGTCACCAATGAGGGCAAGATTTACGGCGGCACCTTCTATGGGAAGGTCGCCAACAGAGATGAAATTCATGGCGGCATCTTCATGGGTGGTATTGACAACATCATTACCAATGACGACGATAGCGCAACGATCGCCAACGGCATCGTGGTAACCTACCAGTGTGACGGAGTCACTTATGCCCAGCAGCTTCTTCGCCCGCAGAACGCCGCCTCCGCACCCCCTGTTCCCGTCAAGTCGGGATATACTTTCCTGGGCTGGTACAAGGGTGATGCGGCGTGGGACTTTACAGCGGGGGTTGTCGAAAACATGACACTGACGGCCAAGTGGGAGCTGAATCCGCAACCCCAGCCGGAGACCCCGGAGACGCCGCAACAGCCGGAGCGGTCTCATAAAATCCGCCGCTATCCCGCCAACACGGACAGCACCACGGCTCCCGCTGACAGCGGCAAGGATGTGACCTCCGCCAAGACCGGCGATGCGGGCGCGGCTCTGTACATGGCGACGGCGCTGCTGAGTCTGGGCGGCAGCGCGTGGGTGGCTCGCAAGCGGAAATAATTTGATCCTGACAGCATAGCAAAAAGCGCCCCATTGGGGCGCTTTTTGCTGTTGGTTTTTGGGGTGGGCGGGTAGAACCCCGCCCACTCGAAACTTCCACTGCACCAAAGGCCCCCTTGTGCAAAGGGGGCTGCCGAGCGTAAGCAAGGCTGGGGGATTGTCGATCAGGGGCCAATCCCTCCGTCAGCGCTTCGCGCTGCCACCTCCCTTTACACAAGGGAGGCTTTTGTTTCGTATGGTGGAAATGGTTGCGTACACCGGCGCGGGCGGATACCCCAAGGGTACTCGTTCTGCTACGCTTCGCTGCGCACGTCATCCGCACGCACGGGAGTGTGTCGGGTGCTGTGTGGTAAACGGTGGGCGGGATAGAATCCCCGCGTTTCGTGTAAATACCATCGTAAGTCACGAGGGAGGGGCAGAGCCCCTCCCCTACGGATTTTTACCGCGCTCTTTGCGTTCACCGGGCGTTCTCGGCCCAGTGGTTATCCACCAGTTTGTCGAAGTCCACCCATTGATCCTGTGCCAGCTCACCGGCCTGGGTCATGACGGTCTCCAGACGCTCCAGGGCCTCCTTTTCCATGGTCAGGGGCGTGTTCCAGGCACCGATCTGACGGTGGCGGGCAGTGACGGTGGTAAGAGTATCCAGCTCCGTATCCGGGAACTGGGCGATGATGGCCTGGGCCACCTCCCGGTCGGTATGGGTATCCACCCAATCCAGTGCGCGGGCAATGGCGCGGCAGAAGGCGGCGATGACGTCGTCATGCTGCGCCGTGTAGCTCTGGGAGGCAAAATAGGCGGTATAGGGGATGGCGCCGCTCTCAGCCCCGATGGAGCAGAGGATGTGGCCCTGGCCCGCGTTGACTACCTGGGTGGCGGCAGGCTCGAAGAGGGTGACATAGTCCCCCTGGCCGCCGGTGAAGGCGCCGGCCATCATGTTAAACTGGACGCTGGTGTCCACGATCACGTCCACCTGGGGCTCCAGGCCGTGCTGGCGCAGGACGTATTCCAGCGTCATTTCCGGCACACCGCCTTTGCGGCCGCCGATGATGGTCTTGCCCCGCAGATCCTCCCAGTTGAAGGCCGTGTCCTCGCGGCCCATGAGGAACGCGCCGTCACAGGCGGTCAGCTGGCCGAAGACCACGGGATAGTCGTCCTTGCCCTGATTGTAAATGTAGACGCAGCTTTCGGGGCCGGCAAGGCCGATGTCGCTTTGACCGGAGACCACGGCGGTCATGACCTTGTCGGCCCCGCCGCCGTTAGTCAGCTCAATGGCAAGGCCCTCCTCCTCAAAGAAGCCCAGCTCCAGCGCCACATACTGGGGCGCGTAGAACACGGAGTGGGTCACCTCGTTCAGGCGGACGGTAGTCAGCGGCTTTTCCGCAGGATCCGGCGCGCCGCAGCCGCACAGCAGCGGCAGCAGCATCAGGGCGGCCAGGGCGGCCGCGATGTGTTTTTTCATGCTTTTAACCCCCATACATGATACAATAATTTTTCCACCCACAGCACCAGCCGGTACATAACCACCGCAGCCACCAGCAGCAGCAACACACTGGTCATAACCAGATCCATGTTGAACACCTGAGAGCCGTAGACAATCAGATAACCGAGGCCGGAGCGTGAGACAAGAAACTCACCCATGATAACACCCACCCAGGAGAGGCCCACGTTGACCTTCAGGGTGTTGAGCAGCGTGGCATAGTTGGCGGGAAACACCAGCATCCACAGCAGCTGCCAGCGGCTGGCGCCCATGGCGGCCATCAGCCGTGTCTTTTGGACATCCGTGGCGCGGAAGCCCTCGTACATATTAAGAATGGTGACGATCAGCGAGATCGCAAGGGTCATGACAATGATGGCGCCGGTACCGGCGCCCATCCACACGATGAAGATGGGGCCCAGCGCCGTTTTGGGCAGGGCGTTGAGCACCACCAAATACGGATCCAGCACACGGCTGAGGGTGGGCCACCACCACATAGCCACCGCCACCACCGTTCCGGCGGCGGTGCCCAGCAGAAAGCCCACGGCGGTCTCCCAGCAGGAGACGCCCACGTGGATCAGCACATCCCCCGAACGGCACAGGTTCAAAAATGTGGCGGCAATGCGGCTGGGACTGCTGACGAGAAAGCCGTCGCTGAGTCCCACGCGGCAGCTGAGCTCCCAAAAGGCGAAAAAGCCCACCAGAAGGGCGATCTGCCACAGGCGCACCCGCCGGTTCTGCCGCCGCACCTGCCGCAGATACCGTGCCCGCTTGGGCGACAGGGGCGATTCATTCACGCAGCTCCAGCTCCTTCCATATGGCGTCAAAATAGCGGGCAAAGGCGGGATTTTCCCGCCGCTTCAGGGGATCCAGCCGCCGCAGCTCCCCCATGTCAAAGACGGCTTTCACTGTGGCGGGACGGTGGGAGAGCACCACCACCCGATCCGACATGCTGACGGCCTCGGAGATATCGTGGGTCACCAGAAGGGCGGTCTTGCCCTCAGAGCGGATGATGCGCCAGATGTCGCCGGACACCGCCAGGCGGGTCTGATAGTCCAGGGCGGAGAAGGGTTCATCCAGCAGCAGGATATCCGGCCCTGTTGCCAGGGTGCGGATCAGGGCGCAGCGCTGGCGCATGCCGCCGGAGAGCTGGTCGGGCCGCTTGACGGCGAATTCCGACAGGTCGTAGCGTGTCAGCAGCGTCTCCACGCGGCGGCGATGCTCGGGATCACGGTCACGACGGATCTGCAGACCCAGCATCACGTTATCCCGTATGGAGCGCCATTCAAACAGCTGGTCGCGCTGGGGCATGAAGCCCATGCGGCCATCGGTGCCGGCCACAGGACGGCCATACAGCTCCACCGTGCCGCCGTCCAGCGTCTCCAGCCCCGCCAGCACACCCAGCAGCGTGGACTTTCCACAGCCGGAGGGCCCCACGATGCTGACGAATTCCCCCTCCGCCACAGAGAAGGTCACGCCGCCCAGCGCCTCCACCTCGCCGTTACGGGCTTGATACGTCAGGGCGGCGTCCCGCACGGAAATGATTTGGTTCATATGCGCCTCCCTTTTTTTGATACGAAACCTTACGGGAGAGAGGTTTCTCCCTGCATCAGTATACGGCGGGCGGGGACGATTGGTTCCTCGTTGACATTTTTGGCCCTTTGGTGTACCATGGGAGTACACAATCAACGAGGAGGATGTTCCCATGAAGAAGATCATTTCCACCACCAACGCACCCGCCGCCATCGGCCCCTATTCCCAGGCCATCGACTGCGGCACCTTTGTTGTGACCTCCGGTCAGGTGCCCTTTGATCCCGCCACCGGTGAGTTCGTTCCCGGCGGCATTACCGAGCAGACCCGCCAGGTGCTGACCAACATCAAGGCCATCCTGACCGAAGCCGGTCTGACCATGGACAACGTGGTGAAGACCACCGTATTTTTGCAGAACATGGGCGATTTCGCCGCCATGAACGCGGTGTATGCCGAGTTCTTCACCGAGGGACAGTATCCCGCCCGCTCCGCCGTGGAGGTGGGCGCGTTGCCCAAGGGCGCGCTGGTGGAGATCGAGACCATCTGCGTGAAGTAAGTTGATACAGCAAAAGGGAGCGCCGAAACAGGCGCTCCCTTTTGCTGTTCCGGGGCCTTCCGCCCGGCGGACGGCCCGCTTATTTGCCGCTGTACTGTTTTTGGGAATATCTCGCACACATTTCTGTCAATATTTGCCGGAAATCTGCGGAAAATACTGGCTTTTTGGTGTTTTGTGTGTTATAGTAAATATTATCAGTTGTATTTTGAATTTTTCCATATCGGCGACCCACTCTTTTCAGAAAGGCAACATTGATATGATAGATGCAACGTCTCCCGTTACAAAATACTACCAGTTAAAGGATATTCTTGTCAAAAACATTCAGGACGGCAAATGGCCGCCCCAAAGCAGAATGAGCAGCGAAAACGAGCTTTGTGAAGCGTACAACGTCAGCCGCGTAACGGTGCGAAAAGCCATTGATCTGCTGGTGCAGGAGGGCTATGTCTACACCATCAAGGGAAAGGGCACCTATGTAAAGGGAAAATACATCGAACAGCCCCTGACGCATTTTTACAGCTTTCGGGAGGATCTTCGCAGCCGCGGCGTCAGCACCTACAGCACCATGCGCCATTTTGACATCATTCCCGCCGACGCCAAGCTGGCCGCGGATCTGAACATCCGGCAGGAGGACAGCGTGTTTTGTATCGAGCGTATCTTTTTCGCCGGCGAACAGCCCTACGCGCGGGAATTTTCCTATATCCCCTGCGCCATCTGTCCGGAGCTGCAGGCACAGCAGGTGCAGTCCCTGGGGCTGTATAACTCTTTGAAAAAATACAATATTATCCCCACCCGCGCCAACGAGAAGCTGAAGGCGATCCTGCTGGATCAGGAGACGGCGGGAATGTTGGATCAGCAGCAGAATGACGCCGCTATCTATCTGACGCGCATCACCTATCACAACAATGTTGTGATCGAAAAAAACATCAGCTATGTACGGGGCGACATGTTCGTCTATTCTGTGGAGCTATCCGCCCGTTGACAGGAAAACAAAAGACCGCCACTTTTCAGTGGCGGTCTTTTGCCTTTCTTGCGAAAGAAGAGCAGAGAGAGAGAGAGAGAGAGTTATTCGTACAGGGTCGGGAAACAGGCGGCGGCATAATCATCCAGCACATCGCCAATACGATCAAACACCACCGCGCGGACGTTGTTGTCCAGCCGACCCTTTCGGTATTTTGTGTACTGTCGCGGGAAATATAAACTCAGTAATGCCGGCGGCAGATCGCCGCACTGCATCAGCAGCGTCTGCACAGCCTGTTCCACGCCGGGATCCGGCAGATAGTAGCGGCAGCGATCTGAAAAGCTGAACAGGCGCTTGTAGGCCACATCCCGCTCTGTGCCGTGGTAATAGGATCTCCAATACCTGTCATCTGCCAGCATAGCCTTTTCCAATGCCGCGGTAAAGTCCGTGTTCACTCCCATGCGGCAGGCCGCCTGCTGTGCCAGCATCAGCGCTTCACGCAGGGCAAAGGTCAACGCGGGGCCGACTTTCAGAATCACTACGCCGTCCCGCACCAGGCTACACAGCGACTCCCGTGTCTGGTAGTCGGTGGAGTGCCCCTCCAGCACCAAACCGGGGCAGGCGTGCATCTGCGCCATCAGGCCCGCCGCCTGTTGAGGGTCGTAAGCGTTGACAAAGTCGTCGCCAAATTCCACGCCCGGCTGTGCCACAAAGCCGATCACCTGATCGAAAGGCAGCCCCTTTTGGGCAAACGCTTCACGAAATGCGGTGATCTGGCGGGCGATCTCCTCCGGGGCAGTAGGCGTCACACTGTCTTCATGTACCAGACTGCCGCCGGGGATCGGCACCTCGCTGCCAACCACCAGAACCGGCGGCTCTAAATGAGGGTGCTCACGGCAGGTTTCCCGCACCACGAGCGCCAGTTCCGCCGCGCGGCGGGCACAGACCTCCGGTGCCAATGGCTGCCGCGGGTCGTCATCGCCAAGGCGCATACTGGTGTCAATATGTATTTTGCCGAAGCCCGCGGCCGTGTAGGCGCGGATCATATCCGCCGCATCCCGCATGGCCTCCCGTTCCGGCTTATGACAGCTGACCAGCGGGCCCAGGTGGTCTCCGCCCAGAATAAGGCGGGAAACAGGGTAGCCCTCTTCCTCCGCCAAGCGGTGAACCATGAACATATAGTCCTCCGGCGTCATGCCGGTATAGCCGCCAAACTGGTTGCACTGATTTGATGTCGCCTCCAGCACCAACGGGTAGCCCCGTTCTCCGGCGTGCCGCAGCGCCGCCCGGATGACCAACTGATTGGAGGTGCATACGGAGAACACGCCGATGTGCTGACCGGCCTTATTCTCCATGGCGATCTCTTGTAATGTATTCATGATCTCTTTATAGGCGGATCCACGCGCTCAATCCATCCGGGCGGTCAGGATCTACGCCGCGTTCAAGCGCCTTATACAGCGCCAGATTTTGCAGCAGGTACAATGCCGGAATGGCCGCCGCCACGGGATCAGTAATCTCTCCGGTATCGAAATGGGTATTGTCCCCCTCTGCCGCCGCAAAGGGCCCCAGGCTTACCACATGACTGGTTTTCTTTCGCAGATCCTCCAGCAGTGCCTGCTCCGTGTGGCCGGCGGATTCCAAAAAGGCAAACACAAAGGTGTGCCGGTCGATCATGACCACCGGCCCGTGGCGCACATCCAGCAGATTATAAAAATTGGAGTTTAGGCAGCAGATCTCCTTGAATGCCAGCGCCCCTTCCTCCATGACGCCGGCGGCTTCCGCATCGGCCAGCACAACGACATGATCCCAGTCTCCTTTGGCCAGCTGCTGCGCCAGCGGTAATACCCGTGCATCCAGCGCACTGCTCATACGGCTGACAGCCTCCAGCTGTTCCTGAAGCCGTGTGTCGCGGGACATCAGCGCACAGGTCATGGCCAGCGCGGCAAAGAACGAACCGATGGTACGGGTCTGGCACACGCTTTCATCAAACGCCCAGGGCACGCACAGGGACAGATCGCAGATGTTGTTGAGATCGGACGCTGTATTGGCACACAGCGAAACGGTGGATACGCCATCCAGCTTTGCCACCAGATCATAGACCCGCAGCACCTCACTGGTCATGCCGGAGCGGGATACAAACACCACCACGCTGCCCTTTACGGCATTGAGATAGCGCTCGGTATGCAGCAGCAGATCGCCTGCCGCCACCGCCAGAGAGGGGATATTGCACCGCATGGTGAACATCGCCGCCGCGGACTTTGCCAGACAGAAGCTGGAGCCGCTGCCAATGAACCATATTCGTTTGGCGCCGGAAAACACCCGCAGAACGTCGTCCTTTTTCTCACAGACCAATTGCAGGCATTTTCGGATGCTGTTCAGCTCATCACGGATCTCTTTTTCAGTATTATACATTCGTGTATCCTCCCAATTACAAAGGGGAAACGGCGGGCGGCCGCTGTGGGCCGCCCGCCGCGGCCTGTGGTTCTCAGTTAGCGGCGTCACCCATGATCTCCGTATAGTTGTCCTTGGTCACGATGACAGAACCGAACGGATAGGTGCCGAACTGCTCGCCATCTTTTTTGTACTCACCGAAGATCTCGGTGCCGTTGACAATATTCTCGTACACCGCGGTAACAGAGACCTTGGCCACCGTGCCGGAATCCAGATAGGCGGACGCCTTCACGGGGGAGGACTCCTTCTTGAACTCATCAGAGGCCAGATAGCCGTCGATACCCACGCACACGGCATCCTTGTCCATACCGGTCTCCTCCAGGAAACGGGCAGCGCCTACAACGCCTTCATCGTTGGCGGCGACAACATACCAGGTCTTGATTTCGGGATGTGCGGTGATCGTGGCGGCAGCGGCGTCATAGCCGGTCTCCGTGGAGCCCGCGCCGTAGTCAACGCGGAAGATGTTGGCCGCGGGGAAATCGGGGCACTTTTCGGTAAAGTAGTCATATTGTCCATCGGCGCGGGGGATGCAGCTGGTGGCCGTCTCCATGGCCAGGATCAGGAAGCCGGTGGTGGCGGGATCCTTCATACCGCCGTTCTCCTCCACATAGTTCAGCAGCCATTCCACCGTCTGCTGGCCGCACAGATAGGAGTCCAGGATCACGGCGGGAGCAATGTGCGTGCCGTTGTCGTCGATCAGGGGGACATCCACAGCGCACACAGGGATACCGGCGGCGGCGCACTTATCCAGAATGGTCTGGCTCAGACCCTGATCGCAGGTATTGATAACCAGACCCTGAATGCCCTGGGTAATGAAGCTGTCCAGCACGTCGATGAGAACAGCGGGATCCTCCTGGCCGTCGCCGATGAGGATATCAATACCCAGCTCGTCCGCCGTAGCCTTGGCCGCGGTGGATTCCTTTTCAAACCATGTCTGAGTCAGGTCGCGGTAGATGGCGCCAATCAGGATCTTCTCTGTGCCTTCCTCGTTGCCGGGGGTCTGGTCGTTCTCTTGGCCGCCGCAGGCAACAAGCGCAAACGCCATCACCAACGCCAGCAGCAGGGCTATCATTTTTTTCATGTGTAAGTTCTCCTTTTTTTATTTGCCATGCTTGCGCATGATCATACAGATTTTACTTTGTTGCGGCGTTTTGTCCGGTAGAAGTCCAGCGCCAGCGCAAACACCAGCACCACGCCCTTGGCCACATTCTGCCAATAGGTCGTCACACCCAGCACCAGCAGACCGTTGTTCAGCGTCAGCAGCACCAGCAGGCCCAGGAAGGTGCCGAACATGGTGCCTGTACCGCCGGTCATGGCAATGCCGCCCAGCACCACCGCCGTAATGGCGTCTGTGTCCACATTGGCCGCAGCGCCCGGCTGGCCGGAGTTCATACGGGCCGCCAGGATCACGCCGCCCAGCGCGGCAATGGTGCCGGAGATCATAAACAGCTGCACCTTGATCTTATTGACGTTGATGCCCGCCAAACGCGCCGCCTCCGGATTTCCGCCCACCAGATATATATTGCGGCCAAACTCCGTCTTTGCCAGCAGTATGCCGAAGACCGCGATCAGCACCACCAGGATCACCACCGGCAGCGGCACCGTCAACACCTGGAGGGATCCCATGGCATTGAGGGACTCATTCGCAATCCGCACCGGCTTGACTTGACAGATGATATACGCAAGGCCGCGCGCGATCGACATGGTCGCCAGTGTGGTGATGAAGGGCTGCAGCTTGATCTTTGTCACCAGAATACCGTTCAGCAGACCGAACAACAGTCCTGCCGCAAGCGTGATCGGCAAGATCGCCGCCAAGGGCAGGCCGTCCCGCGCCAGAATGGCTGCCAGCACACCGGAAAATGCCGCCACCGCACCTGCCGACAGTTCGATCATCCCGGCAATGATCAGATACGCCTCACCGATACACAGCAAACCCACCAATGAGCCAGAAGTGAGAATATTCAGCATATTGCGATAGGAAAAGAAGTTGCTTTGCAGCTTTGTGAATACGATGCACATGATGATCCACACCGCTATCAGCACGAAGTAGTTGGAATCCACTACCTTTTTTGCGATGGCCTTAAAGGATTTCTCTTTCATTGTTGCGTCCCTCCGGTGTTATTTGTCATCATGGCCCAGGCGATGATCGTCTCCTCAGTGGCCTCCGCCCGCGGCAGCTCTTTGACAATACGTCCGCTTTTCATGACATATATTCTGTCACTGAGTCCGATAATCTCCGGCAGCTCCGATGATACGACGATCACCGAAATCCCCTGCGCCGCAATATCCCTGATGATGCGGTAGATCTCCGCCTTGGCGCCTACGTCGATGCCTTTTGTGGGTTCGTCCAAAATCAGGATCTCCGGATCCATCGCAAGCCAGCGTGCCAGCAGCGCCTTCTGCTGATTGCCGCCGCTGAGCTCCGCGATCTTCTTGTGGATAGAGCTTGTTTTCACCGTCAGCTTTTCACACTGCTCACGGGCAAACTGGTTTTCTTTCCGGCTGCTGAGGAAGCACAGGTTTTTCAGTTTCTTCAGACTGACTACACTGATATTCTCCCGCACACCCTGTTGGGAAAATATTCCCTGATCCTTACGATCCTCCGTCAGGAAGGCGATGCCCTTTTTGACCGCCTGTCCCGGTGAGGTGAAATGCAGGCGCTCTCCGTTCAATTCCAGCTGCCCGCCGCTGATCTCATCCGCGCCGAAGATGCCGCGCATCAGCTCCGTCCGTCCGGCGCCCACCAGGCCGTAAAAGCCAATGACCTCGCCGCGGCGAAGGGTGAAGGAGGCGTCCTCAAATCCCTTGCCGGAGTAGCCTGTCACCCGCAGGATACAATCCTCCGCGGGGGCGTTTCTTTTCAGCTCGCCAAACACTTTTTCCAGAGGGCGGCCTACCATGCGCTGCACGATCGCCTCCTCGTTGGTCTCAGCTGTGACGGCAGTATGTACCAGTTCACCATCCTTAAATACCACGATGCGGTCTGAAAGCCGGAAGACCTCGTTCATGCGGTGGGACACATATAGTATAATGAGATCCTGCTTTCTCAGCTTTTCTTCGATGATATAAAACAGCTTCTCCGCCTCTGCTTCTGTCAGTGCCGTGGTGGGTTCGTCAAATGCGATCAGCTTCGGTCGGCGGGAATAAACCTTGATGATCTCCACCATCTGCTGCATCGCGGCCGAGAGATTTTTTAATTTCTCCGTCGGGGCAATGTCCAGACCGAACTCCTCCAGCAGCTCCTTTGCCCTGGCATACAGCGTTTTGAAATCCACAAAGGGCCCCTTCTTCGGCAGGGCGCCCATAAAGATGTTCTCCGCCACCGTCAATTCCGGCGCCATCTGCCGTTCCTGATAGATCAGCCCCACGCCTGCGCGGATTGCCTCGTAGGGTGAAGCAAAATGCTTCTCCTCCCCGTTGATGCGATAGGTGCCGGAGGAGGGCTGGTAATCTCCGCCCAGTATTTTCAGCAGTGTGGATTTGCCGGCGCCGTTTTCGCCCACCAAGGCCAAAACCTGTCCGCTGTATGCCTTGAAGCTGATTTGCTTCAGTGCCGCTACGCCATGGAAGTTCTTGGAAATATTTTCAAATTCAAGCCATCCGCTCAATTCTGATCCCTCCCTGCATCACCGGCAAATGCCTCTATGGCTTCCTTTTCCGCACTGAGAACGTCCCAGCACGCCGCACGGTCGAAATAACCTGCCCGCTCCACGCGGTGTACACTGTCCGCAATATCCGCCCGCCGGATCGGAGGCAGTCCCTCCGCTGTATGCAATTCTATACCCGGCACAATGCGGGTCACCGCAGGTATCGCTGCCAGCTCCCTGTCGAAAAAGTCGGCGGCGTTATTGTCCAGACCGGTCAACTGTCCCAAATATGCCCGCCGCGCCTCATAGGCGTCCGGCACATCCTGACTGATTGCGCGCGCCATGGCATCCATTTCAAAGGTAAGCCCTGCCGGTGTATAGGTATGGCGGTACAGCATCGGTTTGACAAAGTCGGCCATCGCGCCAAGCTGTTTGTAGTCCTGTCCCACCAGCGGCGCCAGAAACGGTGCGAACAGATCCATTGCCACCTTCAATCCCCGGCTGCGAAAACCATCACACAGTGTGCCCACGATGCTTTCTATCCGGCGGCATTTCAGCCGCAGCAGCGTCTCCAAATCCGGATCCGCAAAGGTATATTGCCCCATGTGATAGTGAACCAGGCCCAACGGATCCACACAGTCTCTGTCCGCCATACGCGCCGTGATCCGCCGAAACAGGTCGTTCAGCGACTGACGCGGCAGCCCGTTTTCCGTCAGCCAATCGCAGCAATCCCCGCAGGCGCAACCAAACAGCGCCTCCGCGCCAACCGTCATGGAGGGATAGCGGATGCGGTCTAAAAACACGCCGTCAAACGCGCCGCCGGCAAAAACACGGTCGTATTTTCCCAACAGCCGCTGCGGCAGTCCCGTCTGTGAAGGACAGCAGAAATCAAACGTCTCGTCCCCGTCAAATATCCGTGCGCCCAAAGGCGCACCATCTCGTATACTGATCTGACGGCGCAGCCCCTCCCGCAGCGTATGCTCGGAAAATACAGGGAACCACAGCCACATCTCCGCCCCGCGGCGATGCAGCGCTTCCTGCAGCTGTCGGTACACTGCCGTATCCTCCGACCATCCCACGATCACCGCCTGAACCGGCACGCCCTGCAGCTGATGAAGAATATCCTCCGCGGTGATGCCGCGTCCTGCCGCACCGCCGGTAAATGCCTGATAGTATAAGCCCATGCGGCTCACACCTCCTTTTCCAGCAGTCGGGCCGCGGCCAGCACCGCTCCCTCCTCCGGTTTATACAGCGGCGGCGTTACCACGCAATCGGGGATCGCCTGCCGCACCTGCCGGATAAACGGCTGCAGCAAAAAGTCCCTGGCCTGAAATACGCCGCCGGAATAGGAAATGTGTACCGGCCCTTGAAGACACAGCTGCCGGCATACTGCCGCTGCCATTTCACACAAATGGGCAGCGGCGCGCTCATATAGCGCGGCAGCGCTTTTGTCTCCGGCCAGAGCAGCCGCCAGCAGCAGTTCCTGCGTTTTTGCCAGCGCAGCCCGTTTCCCCTCACAGTGCCGCGTATAGTAGCTGATCACATCTGTGTCCCGCCGCAGCCCCAGACCTTCCCGGAAGATTTCATAGAACGCCGTGCGCGGCGCGCGGCCATCCATTTGCCGGACAAACAGTGCAAACGCTTCACGCCCCAGCCATACGCCGGAACCCTCATCCGAAAAATCATAGTGCCATCCGCCGCTGCGCGCGGAATGTCCTTCCTCGTCCTCTCCATAGGCAATGGCGCCGGTTCCGGCCACCACATTGATACCGGCCTTCAGGCCAAACGCTCCGGCAAAACCGACGTAACAATCATTTTCACACCGCACCGCGCCCTTTGGAAACAGCTGCCGTGTCTGCGCCAGTACAGCGGCATCCAGTTCCGGATACTCGCCAAAACAAGGAACACCGACACATACGGCGGCTATGCGCTCCGCTGCCACACCCAACTGCGCCAACGCGGTCAGCAATCCGGCGGCGTAGCCCTCTACGCCATGCTCTGCGGGACTGATGCTGCCTATCCGGCATGTTCGCGTTTCCTTTCCATCCACGGTACGCAGCAAAACCGCCGTCTTACTGCCGCCGCCGTCTATTCCTGCGATCCATTTCATCGTTTCTCTCCGCCAAACCACTCATATCCTGTGTTGTCTTGTATTATCCTGTATTGATAATACTGGCTTTGGAGAAAAATGTCAATACTCATCTGCCGCCAGCTATGCCAAAAGGAAGAAACCTTTTCTGTGCAAAACCACCAAACTATTTTGTTGGCAGCAAATACAGTGCCAATAAAGCGATATTTCCCCTGATCCACACAAAAAAGGACACCCCTCATTAGGGGTGTCCCTTTTTTGTGTGCTGTTTACTGAATGAGATAGCTGCCCTCTGCCGGTGCTTCGGTGACGAGGGGCACCAGACGGGAGGCGAAGTCAAATCGGGCGGGCAACGCCTGACGCAGGGCGTCGGCATCCGCACCCTGCTCCAGATAGATACGGTCAAAATTCTTGGCCAGCAGGTCTGTTGACAGGCCGAACTCCTCAGACACGGCGCTGCGCAGGACAATGCTGAGCTTCACGGTTTCCGGCAGGTTCGCCCGCAGGCTCTGGACAAAGTCCGTCAGCACCTGCACCCGATCGGTCTCCGCCAGGCCGCCGATAGCGCTCAACTCACCGGTGGTGGGATAGCTGAAATCGTCCAGCAGGATCTCATCAAAACCAAGATCGGCGTACTCCTGACACAGCCGGGTGGTGTACACCAGCGTCTGGGGGTGGCTGGGATCCAGCCAGGCCATGGCGTCGGCGTCATACCAGAAGTCGCCGCCCTCCCAGCGGAGAGCCGCGTCGGGATAGGCGCGGACGAAATAGCTGTCGCAGAACACGGACATACGGGCGACGGCGTAGCGATCCGACGCCAACAGGGCCTGCAGGTTCTCCAGTGAATTTTCTCGCTCGGCCTCCACCTCTGCCGGAAGCTCCATCTGTGTGTCGTAGGTAATGGCGCCGTTATTGCGCTTGACGGTGATAGCGAAAGCCTCCTCGTTGAAGGCGGCCAGCGTCTCCTGGGGATCCTGGCGCAGCACGGCAGTGGACAGCATCCGCGCCTGCAGAGGCTGCAGAACGGGGGCGTAGCCATTGTCGATATAGTCGATATTCACGTCCTCCCCTGTCACCGGCGGCGTCTCCGGATCAGGCGCGGGCTCCTTTTTGACAAAGGGCAGCTCCACGTGAGCGTGACCCTGGTCATCATAGACGATATAGTTCTGGATCACCAGAAAGGCCAGTGCCGCCAGGATCACCAGCACCAGCACCGCCGCCAGCAGCCGCTTCTGGCGGCGGCTGCGGCCGCGATAGTTGTGATACCCCTTGGTCGTACTCATGGCTGAATGTTGTCCAGCAGGCCCACACGGCGGGCATGGCGGCCGCCCTCAAACTCGGTAGTCAGGAACACTTCGGTGATCTTTTTTGCCAAATTGGGGCCGATGATGCCGGCGCCCATAGCCAGCACGTTGGCGTCGTTGTGGCGGCGGGTCATCTCGGCGCTGTAGCTGTCGCCGCACAGGGCGCAGCGAACGCCCTTCACCTTATTGGCGGACATGGAGATGCCGATGCCGGTGGTGCAGATGACGATGCCCCTGTCACACGCGCCGCTGGCTACGGCGCGGGCCACCTTTTCGCCGTAAACGGGGTAATCCACGCTTTCGGTGTTGTAGCAGCCGAAGTCCTCAAACTCGTAATCGTGCTCCTCCAGCCAGATAAGGATGTCCTGCTTCAGCAGGTAGCCGCCGTGATCGCAGCCGATGGCAATTTTCATGATGTTTCCTCCTGATGGTCGTCTCTTGATGGTGTATTTCCCTGTTAAAGCGCCTGAAATGAGGGCTTCATCCGGTCAAAGGTGGTGAAATAGCGGAAGCCGCAGCTGCGCAGCAGCTCCTGCCGCGCTTGGATGACACAGCCCAGATGCTGCGTGGTATGGGCATCGGAGCCAAGGGTGATGATCTCTCCGCCCAGAGAGCGGTAGAGCTTGAGAATATCGGCGTCGGGCAGAGGGGTGTTTCCCCGATTGGTATTGCACTCAATGCCGATGCCCTTTGTGATGGCGGTACGGAGGATCTCCTCCACCTGCGCCATATGGGGACGGAAGGAGAGATTTTTGTGCCGCATCTCATTGATGCAGCGCACCGGCAGGGTCAGGTGACCCAGCACGCTGAATTGGCCCCATTGGGCCAGCTTCCGCTCCTCCTCCAGGTAGGCGTCGATGACGGAGTGGTAGTAATCATCGTCCCGGTCGCCGTCGATGTAAAACAGGTCGAACCAGCCGTTTTCGTCCCGGGTCATGTGGACAGAGCCGATGACGAAATCCAACTCCGGCGCGCCGGCCATCTGCTTTTCGGCGCAGTCAAAGCCCAGATAGGCCTCCCCCAGCTCGGCGCCCAGCTTCAGGCGGATGCGGTCGCCGTACCGGGCCACGGCATCGGCGTACTGCTTTTCCACCGCCGCCCAATCGAAGGTATCTGTCCGCAGATGGGTAGTACCCCACTGGATCGTATCCACATGGTCGGTGAAGCAGATCTCGTTCAGGCCCCGGCGGATGCCCTCCGCCGCCATGTCTGCCATGGTCACATGGCCGTCCGGCGAGCAGGAGGAGTGTACATGATAATCAGCCAGATACATCAGCGTTTCTTTCCAAAGAAGCTCTTGCGCTTTTCATAATTGCTCTCGCCCAGCAGGTCGCTGAACTTTTTCAGGGCTTCCTTTTGCTCCTTGTTCAGATTTTTCGGGGTCTCGATATTGACGGTGACGTACTGGTCGCCGCGGCCGCGGCCGTTAAGCGCGGGGATACCCTTGCCACGCAGGCGGAAGACGCTGCCGGTCTGGGTGCCCTCGGGGATATCGTACTTCACCTTGCCGTCGATGGTGGGGATCTCCAGGGTGCCGCCCAGGACAGCCTGAGCGTAGGTAATGGGAGCCTCACAGAAAACAGAGGTGCCTTCACGACGGAAGATCTCGTGGGGCTGCACCATAACGGTGATGAGCAGGTCGCCGTTGGGCCCGCCGTTTTTACCGGCGTGGCCCTGTCCCCGCAGGGAGATGGTCTGGCCGTCGTCGATGCCGGCGGGGATGTTGACCTTGATGGCGCGGCGCTTGCGAACGCGGCCCTGACCGTGACAATCGGGGCATGGCTGGTGGATGATTCGGCCGGTGCCGCCGCACTTGGTGCAGGGGGTAGTGGAGGCGAACACGCCCATAGGAGTCTGACGGCGGGTCTGGACGCTGCCGGTGCCGTGACAGACGGAGCAGACCTCCGGCGTAGTGCCCTGGGCACAGCCGTTGCCCTTGCAGGTGGGACACTGTTCGCTGCGTTCCACGGTGATCTCCTTTTCACAGCCGAAAGCGGCCTCGGTAAAGGTGACGGAAACGCTGGCGCGGATACTCTCGCCCCGCTGGGGGGCATTGGGGTTGCGGCGCTGCGCGCCGCCAAAGCCGCCGCCGAAGAAGCTGCCGAAAATGTCGCCCAGATCGCCGAAGTCGAAGCCCGCCGCGCCGTCGCCCCAGCCCGGGCCGCCGGCACCGGCGCCGTAGCTGGGATCCACGCCTGCAAAGCCGAACTGGTCGTATCGGGCCTTCTTATCGGGGTCGGACAGCACCTCGTTGGCCTCGTTGACCTCTTTGAACTTCTCCTCGGCCTCTTTGTCGCCGGGGTTCATATCGGGATGGTATTTGCGGGCCAGCTTTTTATATGCTTTTTTGATCTCGTCCTCGCTTGCGCCCTTGCTGACGCCGAGGACTTCATAATAATCGCGTTTTTTCTGAGCCATAGGTGTTGTCTCCTAAACGCCACAAGAAGGGACAGGAACCCCTGCCCCTTTTGTGGGATAAATCACTTACTTGTTCTGATCATCGTCATCGACGACCTTATAATCGGCGTCATAGTACTGCTGACCGCCGTTGGGGTCGCCGCCGGGCTGCTGGCCGCCCATGTTGGGATCGCCCTGAGGGGCCTGTTGCTGATAGAGCTTCTCACTCATCTTATAGAACAGCTGGGTCAGCTCCTCGGTAGCGGCCTTGATGGCGTCGGTATCCTCGCCCTTCAGGGTCTCTTTCAGCTTTTCAACACCGGCCTTGATGGGCTCCTTCTCGCTTTCGGGCACCTTGTCGCCCACTTCGGACAGGGTCTTTTCCGCCTGATAGACCATCTGATCGGCCTGATTGCGGACTTCCACCTTCTCCTTGATCTTGGCATCCTCGGCGGCATACTGCTCGGCCTCCTTGACAGCCTTTTCGATATCCTCCTTGGACATGTTGGAAGAAGAAGTGATGGTAATATGCTGGGCATTGCCGGTACCCAGATCCTTGGCGGAGACGTTGACGATGCCGTTAGCGTCGATATCAAAGGTAACCTCGATCTGAGGCACGCCGCGGCGGGCCGGAGCGATGCCGTCCAGATGGAAGCGGCCCAGGCTCTTGTTGGCGGCGGCCATCTCACGCTCACCCTGCAGCACGTTGACCTCCACGGAGGTCTGGTTGTCGGCGGCGGTGGAGAAGATCTGGCTCTTCTTGACGGGGATGGTGGTATTGCGCTCGATCAGGCGGGTGCATACGCCGCCCATGGTCTCGATGCCCAGAGACAGGGGGGTGACATCCAGCAGCAGCAGGCCCTTCACGTCACCGGTCAGCACACCGGCCTGCAGGGCGGCGCCCATGGCTACGCACTCATCGGGGTTGATGCCTTTGAAGGGCTCGGAGCCGGTGAAGTTCTTCACGGCCTCCACAACAGCGGGGATACGGCTGGAGCCGCCCACCATCAGTACCTTAGCCAGATCGCTGGGCTTCAAGCCGGCGTCGGACATGGCCTGACGGACGGGGCCCATGGTGGCGTCCACCAGATGGCCGGTCAGCTCGTTGAATTTGGCACGGGTCAGTGTCACATCCAGATGCTTGGGGCCGGTGGCGTCGGCGGTAATATAGGGCAGGTTGATGTTGCTGCTGGTGACGCCGGACAACTCGATCTTGGCCTTTTCAGCGGCCTCCTTCAGGCGCTGCATGGCTACCTTATCGCCGCTCAGGTTGATGCCGTCGGTGCGCTTGAACTCGCTAACCAGATACTTCATGACGCACTGGTCGAAGTCGTCGCCGCCCAGACGGTTATTGCCGGCGGTAGCCAGCACCTCGATCACGCCGTCGTCGATCTCCAGAATGGACACATCGAAGGTGCCGCCGCCCAGATCGTAGACCATGATCTTCTGGGCCTGCTCTTTATCCACACCGTAAGCAAGAGCCGCGGCGGTGGGCTCGTTGATAATACGCTTCACGTCCAGGCCGGCGATCTTGCCGGCGTCCTTGGTCGCCTGACGCTGAGAGTCGGTGAAGTAGGCGGGGACGGTGATGACGGCCTCGGTGACGGTCTGACCCAGATAAGCCTCGGCGTCCGCTTTCAGCTTCTGCAGGATCATGGCGCTGATCTCCTGGGGGGTATAGCTCTTGCCGTCAATGGTGACACGGTGGTCGGTGCCCATCTCACGCTTGATGGAGGAGATGGTGCGGTCGGGGTTGGTGATAGCCTGGCGCTTTGCCACCTGGCCTACCATACGCTCGCCTGTTTTGGAAAATGCCACCACGGACGGGGTGGTGCGGTTGCCTTCCGCGTTGGGGATAACGACAGCCTCGCCGCCTTCCATCACGGCGACGCAGGAATTGGTGGTGCCAAGGTCGATACCGATAACTTTAGACATAATGATTGCCTCCTGAAATACTTTATATCAATTTATTTATTTTCTGATTCAACAGGTACGTTCTGGAATGATGATGGCGGCGATGATATACGCCAGCAATCCGCTGCCGCCCAGCAGGCTGAACAGCACCCAGCCCAGACGTACCAACGTGGGGTCGATATTGAAATAGTCCGCGATGCCGGAGCAGACGCCTGCCAGCATCTTATTTTCCGGGTTGCGGTACAGCTTTTTTTCGTTCATAACAGCCGCTCCTTTCAATTGGCTACCTTCACCATGGCGAAGCGCAGCACCTTATCGCCCAGGGCAAAGCCCTTCTGGAACACCTCTACCACCGTGTTTTCTCCGGCGGCTTCATCCTCCACGTGCATGACGGCGTTGTGCTTTTCCGGATCAAACGGCTGGTTCAGCGCTTCGATCTCGGTGACACCCAGCTTAGTCAATACTTCGCTGAACTGGCGCAGGATCAGCTCCAGTCCCTGGCGGTGAGCGTCGGCCTCGTCATACTGGGCGATGCCCCGCTCCAGATTGTCGTACACCGCCAGCAGGGGCTTGATGGTGTCGGCCTTGGCGTCGTTGTAGACGCTTTCCTTCTCCTTGGCGGTGCGCTTGCGGTAGTTGTCGTACTCCGCAGCCAGACGCAGGTATTTGTCATTCACGTCCGCCACCAGCTTGGCAAGACCCTCCATCTTCTCCATCTGCTCTTTCGTAACGGTGAAGGTTTCGGGAGCGGCCTCCTCGGCGGGGACTTCCGTGGTCTCGGTCTCCTCCGTCACGGGGGCGGCGGGTTCTTTTTCCGGCTCCTGGGCGGGGATGTCTTTTTTCTTCTTATCGCTCATGGCGTATCATTCTCCTTTGGGGGAAGTTGGTGCTTGCCGAACATGCGGGTCAGGCTCTCGGCAAAGTAGCTGAGGCGGGCGGCCACGGCGGCGTAATCCATACGGGTGGGGCCTACCACGCCCACAAGGCCCCGCATGCCGTCGCCAATGTCATAGCTGGCTACCACCACGCTGCTCTCTTTCAGGGCGTCGTTAACGTTTTCCGGCCCAATGAGGATCTGCATGCCGCTGCCGCCGGTGGGCACAGGCAGCTGTTCTTTGCTGTCCACCATGAAGTGCATCAGGTCGTGAGCCTTGTCAATGTCCCGGAACTCAGGGAATTTCAGCAGCTGGCTGGCGCCGTTGGTAAACACCTGGTGCTGCTGTGTCTCCTTCAACAGCTCGGCGGCGTAGTCCACCACCTGGTTCAGCAGAAGGAACCACTGGCCGCTGACCTGATCGGACAGATTCATGAGATGGGCGTTCATCTCACCGGCGGCGATGCCGGTGAAATGGGTGTTCAGCAGGTGGCTGATCTGGGGCAGGGTCTCGGCGGTCAGGGGGAGTGTCAGCTGGGTCAGGCGGCTTTTCACGCGGCTGTCGGACAGCATCACCACCGCGATAACAGAGGTATCGTCCACGGCGATCAGCTCGAACCGGCGAACGGTGGCCTCGGCGGTGTGATCCGCCACGGCGTAGGTGGGATAATCCACAAAGCTGGACACCATCTGGCCGGTTTTGGCGATGACCTGATCGGTGCCTTTCAACCCTTGCTGCAGCGTGTCGTTGATGCGCTGGGCCTCCTCGTCGGAGAGGGGCTTGCGCTCCATCAGCTCGTTGACGTACAGGCGGTAGCCCAGAGGGGACGGGATGCGTCCGGCACTGGTGTGGGGCTGCTCCAGGTAGCCCATGTCGCCCAGCTCCGCCAGTTCGTTGCGGACGGTGGCAGAGCTGACCTTTTCCGGCATGCGCTCCGCAATGGCCTTGGAACCCAGCGGCTCGGCGGTGTCGATATAACTCTCCACCAGGATCTTCAATATTTGCTTTTTCCGGGCAGTCAGTTCCATAGCGTTTTCTCCGTTTAGCACTCGTTATCCCTGAGTGCTAAATCAGTGTACCACCACCGGTTGGGAATGTCAATAGGGGGAGAGTTGAATTATTTGTGAACAAGTGACGGAATAGAAAAAACGCTCCCCGCGGGGGAGCGTTTTTTGTCAATTGTTGGATCACTGATTAAGTGCTATTTTTGACAATCAGATTCTGCACATTACGCACATCCACAACCTGCCAAGCGCCGGTGATATCACAATTCGTCAATTATCCACCGCGTCATCCATGATCGGTTTTATCATACCCCTCTGTGTTTACCGAATGGGAGAGGCAGAGCCCCTCCCATTCGACTTGTTTTATGATCGTGCGGCGATTCTCTTTCACTCGATCTCGGTGTCGGGCATCTGGACGGCGGTGCCGCCGTCCAGGCCGAAGTCATCGGCCACGGTGGAAGTATCCCGCTTGAGCATGGTCTCCATGACGCGGATATCGCTGTCGATATCCATGGCGGCATCCCGATACAGGTCGTCCAGCTGGTGCTCGAAGCCGGCGATGATGTTATCCATGGTCTCCTCAATGCGGCTCTTGGCCTGGCTGAGATTCTGGCCGCTGACGCCCGCCTCCTCAAAATCGGCATAGCTGTCCAGCAGCTTCTGGGTAGTGGGCAGGTAGTAGTTCAGGAAGGTACCGGCCTTATCCTTTTTGGCGGGCTGCTCCTGAATGACCTTGAAGATCTGGCCGGTGACAACCTCCAGGCGGTCGATCTTGCCGCTGAGCACCGGATCGTCGATGCGCTGGTTGGCGCGGCGGATAGCCTGCAGCATGCCCTCATAGCCCTCCGCCTGAGGCTGAGCCATGACGTTGACGGGGGCGGCGGCGCGCCTGGCGGCGAAGTAGGCGTTGGCGGCATCCTGAGAGCGGAACAGCATGTCGTTGCCCCGATCCAGATAGGCGGTAGGGCCCCACATGCCCTTTTCGATCATGGCCTCCAGATCCCGCTCGGCCTTGCTCTCGCCCACGTCGGCGGCTTTCATCAGGTGAGCCAGGGGGATGGCGTCCCGCTCTCCGGCGCAGGCCAGATACTTGGCGTAGCGGCGCATCCGGCGGTTCATGACGCCGCCGCCGATCAGCAGCGACAGTCCGCCGGCCAGCAGGCCCGCGGGATAAAACAGCTGCCGCAGGAAGTACCACCATTCACTGTACTGGATGGCGTAGCCCAGGTCGTTGGCCGCCACGTTCAGCAGCGCTGCGCCGCCCAAAGCCGCCAGCACGATGCCGATGATCTTCAAGGCGCGGGCGCCGCCGGCGGAGGGCTGGGGTGTTTTGGTGATGTTCTTAACGGCGCTGGGCTTCTTCTGGGGCTGGGACGCGCTCTGGGCTGTCTGCTGGGGCTTTTGCTGCTGGGCACTGGCGGCACGGACACGCGCCGCCGTGTCAGAGGCGGCTTTCTTGAGCTTCTGCGGGTTATCGGTGAGCTTTTTGATCAGCAAAATCAGACCCACCGGCCACGCCACCAGGAACATGACGCCGATCAGCACCCACGCGCCGAAGTCGTTGTCCTGCTGGCCGTTGGGTTTATTGGGCGCGGGCGGCTTGGGATCGCTGCCGTTTTCGCCGTTGCGATAGTCATAGTGATATTCCATTATTTCTCCCCCTTGGGCTGCAGCTTCCGCTTGTTGCCCTTTTCGTCCACGATCCATGTGTTGTCCAGATGGCTGCGCAGGCTGCTCAGGATGGCCTCCTTATACTCCAGCCGCAGAGCCTCCCGCTCGGCCTCTTCCTCGACGGTCAGACCGTCGGCCTTGGCCTTGCGGGCCAGTTCGTTGATGCGGTCAATTTTCTCCTGTTTCATGGTTCCATTCCCCCAAATTCTGCGTATGATACAAGCGGGCGTAGGCGCCCTGCTTTGCTAACAATTCCTCATGGCCGCCCTGCTCCGCGATGCGGCCCTCCTGTACCACCAAAATACGGTCAGCACTACGGATCGTGCTGAGCCGGTGGGCGATGATGAGGGTAGTGCGGCCGCGGGAGAGCTGATCGAAGGCGTGCTGGATCCGCGCCTCGGTGACGCTGTCCAGAGCGGAGGTGGCCTCGTCCAGTATCAGGATGGGCGGATCCTTCAAAAACACCCGGGCGATGGCGACACGCTGCTTCTGTCCGCCGGACAGCAGCACGCCCCGCTCACCCACGTAGGTGTCAAAGCCCTGGGGCATAGATAGGATGTCGTCATAGATCTCGGCGCGGCGGGCGGCGGCCTCCACCTCCGCGTCGGAGGCGTCGGGGCGGCCATAGCGGATATTCTCCCGCACGGTGCCGACAAAGAGGAACACATCCTGCTGCACCACGCCGATGGCGCGGCGCAGATCGTCTAACCGGATATGGCGCACGTCCACGCCGTCAACGGAGATCCGCCCCGCCGTCACATCGTAAAAGCGGGGGATCAGCTGACACAGGGTGGATTTTCCACCGCCGGAGGGGCCCACCACCGCCACCGTCTCCCCCACCGCCACGTGAAGGGTCACATCGTGGAGCACCTCCTCGGCGCCGTCGTAGGTAAAGCAGACGTTGTCTACATCCATCGCGCCGCGGATATGGGGCATGGCCGCGGCGTCAGGTGCGTCGGCAATGGTGGGGTCGGTGCCCATCAGTTCGATAAAGCGGTGAAGCCCCGCGAAGCCGTTGGAAAACAGCTCGGCAAAGTTGGCCAGCTTGCGGACAGGGGTGATGAAGGTGGTGATATACAGGCTGAAGGTGATAAGATCCACGTAATCCATGCGCCCGCCCATCATCAGCCAGCCGCCGCCGGCGATGACCGCCACGTTCAGCAGCGTAACGAACAGCTCCATGGTGGCGTTGAACCGGCCCATCTCCTTATGAAAGCCCCGTTTGGCGGTTTTGAAGGTCTCGTTGGCGCAGTCGAACCGCTGCTGCTGGATGGTTTCATTGCCGAAAGCCTTGACGGTGCGGATACCGCTGAGGCCGGATTCAATCTCGGCGTTGATGGCGCCGGTCTTCTGCTTGGCGGCCACGGAGGCGCGGCTCATGTCGCCCCGCAGCAGCATCAGCACCACCAGAAACACGGGAATGATAGCCATGACGATCAGGGCCATGCGCCATTCGATGGTGAACATCACCGCCAGCGCGCCCACAATGGTGATAAGAGAGATGGTCAGATCCTCCGGCCCGTGGTGGGCCAGCTCCGTCAGTTCGAACAGGTCGGTGGTCAGACGGCTCATCAACTGTCCCGTGCGGTTGCGGTCATAGAAATCAAAGCCCAGCATCTGCATATGGTGGAACAGATCCCGCCGGATATCCGCCTCTACCCGTATGCCAAAGGTATGGCCCCAGTAGGTGACAATATAATAGAGTACCGCCCGCAGCACAAAGGCCAGCGCCACAACGGCCATAACGGAGAAGAACACACGGTAGTTCTTCTCCGGCAGCCACTGATACAGCGCCTCGCGACTGACCAGCGGAAAGGCCAGATCCACCATGGCGATGAGGATGGCGCAGCTGATATCCAGCGCGAACAGCTTCCGGTGCGGCTTGAAATAGCTCAAGAAGATCCGCAGCGGACTGTGGGTACGATAATCCTGCGTGGTCATGGGCGTTCCTTTCTGCAGATAATTTTCCAGTTTTGATTATAGCACAGGGTGGAACGTTTGACAAGGCGGGCAAACGGAAAAGCAGCGGCGGCGCCGCTGCTTTCCGGTGTCTTATTTTCTCAGTTGACGCGCACCAGGATCTCGGCCGTGGAGCTGCCCAGCGTGATGGTGACGGTGGCGGTGCCGGAGCCCACGCGCTGCAGCGTGCCGGTCTCGCTGACCTTCACCACGTTGGTGTCGGAGCTCTTCCACTTGGCGGTGCCGGTAACGCCCTCCAGCGTCAGCTCGCAATCGGGATCGCCCCTGTTGATGGTCATGTCAAACTGACCGTCGGGGTTCTTATCCAGATACGTACCGTACATGGTCTTGATCTTCAGGTTCTTCAAAGAAGAACTGGTGTTGGTGTTGCCGTTGTTGGTGTTGGTATTGGTATTCGTGTTTGTGTTCGTATTCGTGTTCGGCTCGTTGGTATTGGTATTCGTGTTGGTATTTGTATTTGTGTTTGTGTTGGTATTTGTATTGGTGTCCGCCTTCTTCTGGACGGTGACGGCGCAGGCCACACTCTCCTCGCCGCAGGTGACGGTGATGACGGCGCTGCCCTCCGCCTGGGCAGAGATGGTGCCGTCGTCGGCCACCTTCAGTACATCGGAATCACTGGTGATCCACTGATAGCTCTCACCGCTGCCGCCGGAGGCGGTCAGCTTCTGACTCTCGCCGGGGGCCATCAGCAGCGACATGTGATCCAGCGCCAGAGCCTTCACCACCGGCTGGTTATCCGTCACATCCTCCGGCGGCGTGTCAGGCGTCTGCTGGGTGGTGCCGGGGTCGTTGTCCGTGGGCTTTTCGCCGCCGAACCAGCCCCGCACGGTGTCACCGGCAAAGGCCCACACCAGCACACCGGCCAGCAGCACCAGCACCAGCACCAGAACAGGGCCCACGATGCTGGGTGCCTTCTTCTTTTTCTCCAGCTGGCGGTGGCCGCGCTTTTTCACTTTACCGTTGTAGTATTCCTCATCTTCTACGCAGAAAGGACACGTTTTATAGCTGTCGGAGAACACTTCTCCGCACTTATTACATTTAATGAGACTCATGCTGTTTCTTCCCTCCAAAGGACATACTCTTGATAATACTTTGCTATCATACCCCAAAAGCGGCTGCCGCGTCAACTGAAAAACATGGAAATTCATCATTTTTTTACATCTTTTCTTGCTTTTCCGTGGTTGAGTTCCTATAATAAAGGGGAATAATACAAGGGAGGCTTTCCCCATGAGTACGATTTTTATTGGTGTGGCCGGCGGCACCGGCAGCGGCAAAACCACCCTGACGGAGCATCTGGCCCAGCGCTTTGGCGATGACATCAGCGTGGTGCATCACGACAACTACTATAAGCGCCAGAACTGTTCCTTTGAGGAGCGGTGCCGCCAGAACTACGACCATCCCGACGCCTTCGACACCGAGCTGATGATCGAAGACCTGAAAGCGCTGAAACGGGGCGAGACCATTCATTGCCCTGTGTATGACTACGCCATCCACAACCGCACCGACGAGACGGTGGAGATCCGCCCCACCAAGGTGGTGATCGTGGAGGGCATCCTGATCTTCCAGAACAAGGCGCTGCGGGATCTGTTGGACATCAAGATCTTCGTGGAGACGGACGCGGATGTGCGCATCCTGCGCCGCGCCCTGCGGGACGTGGAGGAACGGGGCCGGTCGCTGGAATCGGTGGTGACCCAGTATCTGACCACCGTCAAGCCCATGCATGAGCAGTTTGTGGAGCCCACCCGCAAATACGCGGATATCATCGTGCTGGAGGGCGGTCACAATTTAGTCGCGCTGGATATGATCATGCAGCGCATCGCCAATCACATTGCGGAGAATTGATCTATGCTGTTACCCATCCTTGGCACCCTCTCCCTGCTGGGCGTGGTTTACTTTTTGATGCCGCTGGCTATCGGCGTATGCCATGTGGGCATGTTCTGGCCGGCGGCGCTGCTGCTGCTGGCGGCGGCGTATTGCTTCTTTCCCGCCTTTTTCCGGCGGCTGCCCCGCTGGGTGAAGGCGGTGGTGCTCTCCGGCGTGGGGCTGGTGCTGGCGGTGGCGATCGCGGTGTTTGCCGTGATGGGCGCGGCAGCGGCGGATCATCCCCGGGGCGATGACGCGCCGGAGACGGTGGTACTGCTGGGCTGTCAGGTATATCACGGCCGCCCCAGCATGATGCTGCAGGGCCGGATCGACGCAGCCTATGGGTATCTCACCGCTCACCCCAAGGCGGTATGCGTCACCACCGGCGGGTTAGATCGTACCAGCGAAACCCTGACGGAGGGCGGCTGCGCCGCCCAGACGCTGATCGCCATGGGCATCGCGCCGGAGCGGATCTACGCCGAGGAGAAGTCCTTCGACACCCGTGAAAACCTGCTGTTCGCGGCGGAGATCATCAAAGAGAACGGTCTGAGCGCTCATGTGGTGATCGCCAGCGACAACTTCCACCAGTATCGGGGACAATTATTTGCCCGTCAGGCAGGGTTGGAAGCGCAGTCCGCCGGATGTTTCAGCCCCTGGTTTCTGGGCGCGGGCTACGCCTGCCGCGAGGTGGTGGGAATTCTGGCCACGTGGGCGGGATTGGCATAAGTAATATCTACTGAACAAGTGCCAAATTTTTGTTCTGAGCCAGAAGCTCCAGAAGGCACGAGAGCATTCTCAAAAGA
>CAKTQM010000007.1 GCA_934597125.1 uncultured Oscillospiraceae bacterium | reverse complement strand
GTTCGTGCCAACGGCTCCGAGATGTTTATGGAGAAGCTGAAAGCGGCCTTTACCGACCATATGATAAACGACAGCGACATCCCTGAGCATATGCGCCATTCCAAGATGGTCAGCCTGCGGATCTGTTACTTTGCAGGCGGGATCGTAAATCTCTACAAGCAATGGTTTCGGGGCGATCTGGACTGTACGCTCAATGATATTGCGCTGGAGGTCAGCAAACTGCTGCAGCTGGAAGCGCAGGAGCTGTTCGGAGAATGATTCCTTTTCAAACGGAGTTCTTCTTATCCGCAAAGCCTTGATTTATCAGGGCTTTTTTTTGCTGCTTAGAAGCATACACAGCAAAACTCTCAAAATGCGGAACGATTATTTTTGCACAAAGCCGCTATTTGAACACGGTTTTCTCACAAATTCTTGTGATAAGCGTCCTCAAAGACTTGCGGCGTCTTGTATCTCAATATCCTGTGAGGGCGTACCTCCTTGTAAAACGGAATATACTGCTCCACGCCTTTGCGAAAGCTTTGTTCTGAGGTGTGCTCCCCGCGGTACGCCTCTTCTCTTTTGAATGAGACGTCGAGGAGCGCACCGGTGTCCCCGTTATCACCTCCAAGAACGCTACACAGCTCAATCAGGTCGTGACAGATCTGTTGGAAGGATCTACTGCACAGTCAGAAAAGCAAGGCAAAAAGCGGTGATTTATAAACAACTACAGCTGTGGACAGTCACAAAAAGTCCTGTTTTCTCTCGAAAGCAGGACTTTTTCTTCACTTTCTGGAAGATTTACTCTGTGGGGCAGGGTGTAGGGCAGCTTTGCTCAACAAAATATTGATGTTCGACCAAAATATTCTTCTATCCCCCTTGACAAGTAACCGCTCGGTAACTATAATGCAAGTTGCCCAGCGATTACTTTAGTAGAGAGAAAGATTACGGCTGAAGATACGAAAGAACGGATTTTGAAAACGGCACTGAAATTGTTTGCGCAGAATGGCTATGCGACGGAATGAAAAGCTTCCCCCCCTGTTTTGCCCCAAGTGCAGCCATGAGAGCATCATCAACGCAAAAAAGCTTCGTCATTGAAACCAAACAGTCAGACCCTAAGACGCAGTTAGTGCTGATCGCAGAGCCGATCATGTACTGCGCCTTATTTTTTGAAAAGAGGAGCTTATGAACGCAATTATTTACACCACCAACACCGGCAGCACCGAGCGTTATGCTAAGCTGCTGGCACAGGAAACGGGACTTCCTGCGTACTCACTTACCGAAGCAAAGAAAGCCATCCTGACCAGAGCAGAGATCATTTACCTCGGCTGGATTATGGCAGGAGCAGTCAAGGGCTATGCCGAGGCCACCAGACGATATCAGGTGCGCGCCGTCTGCGGTGTCGGCATGGGAAAAACGGGAACACAGGCCGACAGCGTGCGGAAAAAGTCAGCGATTCCAGCCGACGTTCCGCTGTTCACACTGCAAGGAAACTTCGATGTGAAGAAGCTGCACGGCATCTACCGTCCCATGATGGAAATTATGGTCAAAACAGCGGGCAGAGATCTCGCCGAAAAGAAAAATCGCACGCCGGAGGAGAACGATATGCTGGACATGATGCTCCACGGCGGTAATCGGGTCAGAGCAGAAAATTTAAGTGCCGTACTGGATTGGTACAGCACTCAAAAATGAATAATTGGCGGAATGGATCATGCTGCGTCCGAAATGCGGAAATCGACAGGCGGTTTGAGTACAACACATATCCGTGACTTTTTTGCAGACAATTCCGGAAAGCGCCTGCACGATGCAATCGTATGCCGGAATTACCAAAAGAACTTGCCGGGGCATCATCGGTATGAGCAGTCCGGCCTCCGTGCACCGGACTGACAAATCCCGTAAAACTTAGAATACAAAACTCAGAAGGTACAGACGGCACACCAAAGATCCTGGAAAAGCGTGAAAAAAACAGTTTTGGGAGGCATGCCTTATGAACAATTTCAATGATATTGGTATTTCGCAGCAGCTGGATTGGCCGCGCATCGGACACCTGCTCCGTCTCGGTCTGTTCGGCGCGCTCCTGACGCTCATCGGTGATATGATCCTGGGCTGGGGTGTGGAGGATGAAACGCTTACCGGTTTTTTCCGGATGCTCTCCGCCTATACCGCCACCTCTGACGGCGGCATCCTCGCCGCGGCACTGCTGGGACTGTTCGGCATCACTATAGAGGGGCTGTGCTATTTCGGCATCTACCGGCTGATGGCAGCGTCCTCCCCTGGGTACGCCCACCGCTATCGGACGGGGATCCTGGGGTATGTGATCTTTGGCGGCTGCGGCTTTCATGTACCGGTGTGTGCGGCAGTGTTTCTGACCAGACACGGCGCCGCGCTGGAGCTTATAGCGCAATACGCCGCCTATTTCCTGCTGCCGGCCTTTGTGCTGTTCTGGATCTCCTTTGCCGTGCTGGAGATCACTCAAATCCAGGCGTTTGCCAAGGGGCTGACGCCTTATCCCAAGTGGTGCTGGGTCTTTTCCCTACCTGTAGGCATGGCGGTCGCCATGCTGCCGAATGTGTTCGGCAACCTGCCGTGGGTCAACGCCCTCTCCTGCGCGTGGATCAGCGTGGGGAATCTGTGGATGTTTGGTGGTCTGCTCGCCCTGCTGAAAAAGGCAAGAGCCCAGAGCCTGCAGCCGTAAAGCCAACGCTTTGCGCCGCGTTTCCGGCAAACCGCTGCGGCCAGCGGCATAAGCTATGGCCGTTCCGGCAAAATAAAAATGCAACGGGCGGGAAGCTTCGCTTCCCGCCCGTTGCATTTATTCTGATTCGCCTTATTGCAGCAGCAGTAAGCTGAACACCAGCGTAAACAGCGCCACCGTTTCGATGATGCCGATGACGATGAAGTAGTTGGCCGTACCCTTTCCAGTCTCGCCCAGCGCGTCGGCGGAGGCGGCGGCCACCTTGCCTTGGAAGAAAGCCGACAGGCCGATGGCAAGGCCGGCAAAGATACCGGTAAACATAGCCAATGCCGCGTCACAGCCGCCCGCCACGGCGCTGCGAATGAAATTCATCAGCAAAAAGCCGTAGATGGTCTGGGTCAGCGGCGCGCCGGAGAATGCCACCATGATAAAGGGGGCAGGCTTGCCGTTGGCGTAGCATTTTTTCCACGCGCCCACAGAAGCTTGAGCGGCAAAACCGGAGCCGAACGCGGAACCCATGGCGGACAGACCCAGAGCGCACGCCATACCAATAAATTCGATACTCATAATAGATCTCCTATCTGTTTATTTTTTGATTTTATCGCGTTTCTGAAAGGGATCGTAGGCAATACCAGCCCACTCCATACCCAACTGGCCGGAAAACTCCAACAGGTTCAATCGCACGCCGTGCACCACCACCGACAGCAGCCCCATCACGATGTTCAGCCCGTGGCCGATCAGCAAAATCAGGATGGCGACCACCACCAGCGGCCCCTTGAAAGCAAAGGCCATGTCGTTGAAGCTCTGGGCAATGGCCAGCGAAGCCATACCCACGGCAAACAATCGGATATAACTCATAATGTTGCCGAAGGCGCTGATGGTGTTCAAAAATACCGTGAAGGCGTTGCCAAGGCCTGCTTTCAGCCCCTGGGCAAAGGTCTTGCCGGGCGCCATGCCGCCGAAGCACACCACCAGTACAAAGCCCGCCACCACCACGCAGGCCACGGGGAGCAGGTTCACCTGCTGGCCGATGACCAGATACAGTACCACGAAGTACAGCGCGTCGATGGCCGCCAGCCAGCCCAGATCGGCCACCCAGCTCAGGTCGCGCTCTTTCAGCTTGCGGCGAATGTTCATCACGCAGGCCAGAGACAGCTGCACCGTACCTAAAATGAAGCAGAACTTCATGATCGTGTTCTGCTGGGTGGTGGTGGACACGTTAAAGTAGTCCGGATAGTTGGCAAAGGTAGGGATCACCAGCCGCTTCAGGAAAGGCACCTGCATAGCCTGCTCCAGTCCGAACCACGTACCGGTCAGCGCGCCCCATATGATGGTGGCGACGGACAGCACCCACAGCAGCTGCACAGCGGTGGAAGCCTTCTTGTTTTTCACCGTCAACGCCAGCGCCGCCAGCAGGAACAGGCAGCCATAGCCGGCGTCGCCGATGATCATGGCAAAGAACAGGGTGAAAAAGCCCAGAAACCAGAAGGAAATATCGTACTCCCGATAGCCGGGCACAGTGCCCAGAATATCAAATACAGGGATCATCAACCGGGTGACCCTATTGTATTTCACCTTAGTGGGTACCTTGTCGTCGTCAGCGTCAGGATCCTCCATGGCCCAGGCCCAGTGAGCCGCAGCGGCGGCCTTTTGAAAGGGCGCCGCGTCATCCGCCGGAAGATAGCCGCTGAGCCACACCAGTCCCTCCTCACTGACCGTCGTATTGCTGACAGCGGAATACTCCGCGTCGTTCTGGGTTTTAAGCATCTGGTGCTGAATACTGGGCAGATGCGCCGCCGACCGGGCCAGGAAGGTCTCGCAGTCCGCCAGCGCCCCGGCGCAGTCACGCTGCTCCTGTTCCAGCTCCTCCAACCCCTTTTCGGGGATAGGGAATTCCGTGGCGGAATACTGGCTGGGCAGGGCCGCCAACGCGGCCAGCGTGGGCATCTTCCCCACCGGCGCCAGGCGGACAAAGCGGACGTCGGGATCCGCCTCCAGCTCGGCCATGGTTTTCTTGTCGGTGCGGTAGATGTGGATATCCCACCCCTGCTCCTTCAGGTCACGCAGCTCACCGGGGGAAAAGCGCCCCCATTCCGTCAGCTTTTCCGCTGCGGCACGGGCGGCGGCCTGCCGCTCCAACAGGGTCTTTTTCCGCTCCATACAGTCGGAAAGCTGCTGATAGAATTCCTCAAACGCCTCGTCGGACAGCACTGCCGTCTCCTGCTGGGTGTGAGGATATTCCTGCAGCGTCACCGCCATGCGGGACAGTTGGGTAAAGCGCTCCAGATACCGCTGGTCGGCGTCAGCCTTTTCCGCGAAGTGGACAACGCCCAGCTCCCGCAGCCGATCCAGCAGGGCGGCTTCCTCCGACGCGACCGCCACGATGTGGACGACCTTCATTCTCTCAATCATCGGCTCACCTCCTGCAGCTTCTTCTTGGCGATCTTGCCCCGCACCACAGCGGAGGTCTGCTGGTCGCCCAGATAGATGCCGATGACGCGGATGTTCTCCTTGGCCTCGGGGATCTTCACCTTTTCAAACAGATTCACCCGTTGGGCCGTGGCACGCAGCTCCCGCTCCAGCAGCTCCACCTGACGGCGCAGCGTTTTTTCCATGGCGTCCCATTGCGCGATCTCCCGCAGGCGTACCGCCGCGATGTCCACCCAAAGAGGATAATCCGCCACATTATAGCGGATCTCCTGGAAGCTCAGCTCCTGAAACACCGGCACCGTGACGCCGGCGATGTTCTGCTCACCGCACACCACATGGCTGGGACGGACAAGTTCCTCCAGCCGCTTCTCCGCCGGAAAGCTGTCGTTCTCCGCAAAGACGGCCACCCAGTCGTCCAGACCCGCCACGGCGGCCTGACGCTCTTTTGCCACCTGCTCCAGCTGGGCAGTGACCTGCATCACCACGGATTGCAGCTGCTGCTTCTTCAATTGCAGCGTGGGCAGATACCGCTGAAACTGCTTCAATCGGTCTTTCTGTACCTTTAATTCGTTTTTTGTCAGCTTGACAGCCATAGGCGCCCCCTTACTCCGCGGCGGCGGGGCGCGGCCATCTCTCCTGAATCAGACTGGATTTCAGCCCCGTCTCATTGGGCTCAAAGCACTCGGCCAAGATCTCCCAGCCCAGATCCAGCGCCTCCTCCAGAGGAATGTTCACGCTCAGATCCATCAGCTTCGTCTCAAACAGCCGGCCGTATTTCAGCAGCTTTTCATCCCACTCGGACATCATAAAGCCCATGGACTTCTTTTCCAGACTCTCCTTATAGGCGCTGTACAGTCGGATCATGCCGTCCATCAGAGCCCGATGGTCGCTTCTGGTCTTGCCGTTGACGTTCTGCTTCAGGCGGGACAGTGAGCCGAAGGGCTCTATGCGTCCGTTTTTCAGATAGTACTGTCCCTCGGTGATATAGCCCGTGTTGTCGGGGACGGGATGGGTCACATCGTCGCCGGGCATGGTGGTCACGCCCAGAATAGTCAGGGAACCCGCCCCCTCAAAGTCCACCGCCTTTTCATACCGCGCCGCCAGACAGCTGTACAGGTCGCCCGGATAACCGCGGTTGGAGGGCACCTGCTCCATGGTGATGGCCATTTCCTTCTGGGCGTCGGCGTAGTTAGTCATATCCGTCAGCAGCACCAGCACCCGCTTACCGGCCAGTGCGAACTGCTCCGCCACCGCCAGCGCCATATCCGGCACCAGCGTACATTCCACCGTGGGATCGGAGGCGGTGTGAATAAACATCACCGTGCGCCCCATGGCGCCGCTCTTCTCCAGCGTGTCGCGGAAGAAAAGATAGTCGTCGTATTTCAATCCCATGCCGCCCAGCACAATCACGTCCACCTGAGCCTGCATGGCAATGCGGGACAACAGCTGGTTATACGGCTCGCCGGACACGGAGAAGATGGGCAGCTTCTGGCTCTCCACCAGCGTGTTGAACACGTCGATCATGGGGATACCGGTGCGGATCATCTTGTCCGGCACAATACGCCGGGCGGGATTGACCGAGGGGCCGCCTATGGGGATCATATTCTCCGTCAAAGCCGGCCCGTTGTCACGGGGCACACCCGCGCCGTCGAAGATACGTCCCAGCAGATGATCAGAGAAGGACACCATCATGGGCCGTCCTAAAAACCGTACGGGATCCGTGGTGCTGACGCCCTGGGTACCGCTGAACACCTGCAGCGTCACCAGATCCTTGTCCAGCTTGATGACGTTGGCATAGCTGTCGCCCACCAGCGCCAGATCGCCATTGCGGACGCCCGACGCCCGAACGGTCACCACGTTTCCCACGATGGATTCGATTTTCGTATAAACTTTCTGCATATCAACACCCCTCTCAATGCGCTGCCCTGCTCAGGTAGAACTCCTTCAGTCGCTTCTCCTGAGCTTCGAACGCCGGTGTGCGGAACTCGGTGTTATGCCAGTCCAAAAACTCCTGCCGCAGCTGGTTGAAGAAGGCGCGGATCTCCTTCTTGTCCCCCAGCGCCAACCGGCACATCAGCACGTCATACAGCACGTCGAACTCATGGCGCTGGCGATCAGGGCCGCAGGCGGCGTCAATGGGATCAAAGGAATTCTGCTGCAGATACACCGCGTCCAGCAGTTCGCCCTTCTGATAAACGATATAGTCCTCGGCAGAGGTACCCTCTTCACCGATGACTTTCATCATCTGGTTGATCTCGTTGCTGCGCCGCAGGATGTCGCGGGCCTGCTGCACCCGTGCCATGTCCACCACGCCCCGATACTTTGACCAGGAGTCGATGGGGTGGATGGCGGGGTATTTGCGGGCGTCGGAGCGTTCGCGGGACAGGCCGTGGAACGCGCCCACCACCTTCAGCGTGGCCTGAGTCACAGGCTCCTCAAAGTTGCCGCCGGCGGGCGACACGGTACCGCCGATGGTAACGGAGGCCACCTTACCGCTCTTGAGCCGTACCTTTCCGGCGCGCTCATAGAAGGAGGCGATGACGGACTCCAGATAGGCGGGGAACGCCTCCTCACCCGGGATTTCCTCCAAACGGCCGCTCATTTCGCGCATGGCCTGGGCCCAGCGGCTGGTGGAGTCTGCCAGCAACAGCACATCCAGTCCCATCTGACGGTAATACTCCGCCATGGTGACGGCGGTGTACACCGACGCCTCACGGGCAGCCACGGGCATGGAGGAGGTATTGCAGATAATAATGGTGCGCTCCATCAGGGAACGTCCGGTACGGGGGTCGGTCAGCTCCGGGAACTCCTTCAGCACCTCCACCACCTCGCCGGCACGCTCACCGCAGGCGGCCACGATCACCACGTCCACGTCGGCGTTCTTGGCCTCCATGTGCTGCAGCACCGTCTTGCCCGCGCCGAAGGGACCGGGTACGCAGAAGGTGCCGCCCTTGGCCACCGGCAAAAAGGTGTCCACACAGCGCAGTTGGGTCACCAGCGTCTCATCGGGGCGCAGCCGCTCCTCATAGCAGCGGATAGGCTGCTTTACCGGCCAGGAGAACACCATGGTCAGCGCCTTCTCCTCGCCTTCCTCATTTTCGATCACCGCCACGGTGTCCCGGACGTTATACACGCCCTTTTCCCGCACGGATTTCACCTTCCACTGCCCTTTCAGCCCGAAAGGCACCATAATCAGATGGGTAAACAGTCCCTCCGGCACGCTGCCCACCGCATCGCCGGCGGCGACGGCGTCGCCGGTCTTTACCAGCGGAGTAAATTCCCAATCCTTATTGGGAATGGGATCCAGATATACACCGCGCTCCAGAAAGAAGCCACATTGCTGAGCCAGCTCCGGCAGCGGGTTCTGCAGGCCGTCGAATACCTGACTCAGCAGCCCCGGGCCAAGCTCCACGCTCATCAGCTCACCGGAGAGCTCCACCCTGTCGCCCACCTGAATGCCGTTGGTCATTTCATAGATCTGCATGCTGGCCGTGTCGCCGTTGACGCGGATGACCTCGCCTTTCAGCCGGTCATCCCCCACCAGCACATAGCCCACTTCATTTTTACGCACGGAGCCGGAAAAGCTGGCTGCCACCAGATTGCCGTTCACTCCGGTCACATATCCTGTCACTTTGTCCATGTTGATTCTCCTGTTTCGTTATAGCCCGGAAATCTGCTGCCGGATGTTGTCCATCAGGCCGTCGAACGCCCGCCTGCCCGCATCGTGCCGGAAGCGCCGCTGCCGCTCCAGCAGCCGCAGCTTCATGGCGTAGCCGTACAGGGCGTGCTCGTCAAAATTGTGCAGGCCGATCATGTCGTCCAGACGGCGGAATTCCAGATCCAGCAGCAGCCGTTCGCCCACCAGCGGATTTTCGGCGTTCACCGCCTCCGTCACCGTCCGGACGATACCGGCGTCCCGCTGATACGGCGCCGCGCAGGGACGCCCCAACTTCACATTCCGCTGATAGGTCAATTCTTCGGACAGCATACGGTAAAAGCAGCCCCATTCCGACAGCAGCGGCCCCTTGTCCGCGTCCACCGTCAGCGTCTCCAGCGTCTCCAGCGTCTGATACACCCCGCTGCCCACCGCTGTTCTGCACATCGCCAGAAACGCGGTGTAATCCATGGGGGGCTCACCCTGAGGCCGCAGCATAGGCAGGCTGGATAACAGATAATAGTAGGAAGCCAAACCGGCACCCCCTTACAGGCGCGCGTCCCGGAAGAAGGGCATCAGCATCTCCGCGATCTCCTGCTCAGAGCAGTCAAAATAGCCGGAACCATCTTTGGCAGCCAGCCGGAAGCCCGCGCCCACCTTTTTCGAGGGGCGGATCTCCAGTCCGTCTTTCAGCTCCCGGGCCAGCTGCCGGCGGATATCATCCGTCACCTGCCCCACCTCCACGGCGTAGGCGGAGACATCCTCGCCCTGCACCGCGGCCTGAATCAGCTTTACCAGCGCCTGCGGATCCAGCGCCTTGCCGACATCGGCGGCCAGAAGCTTTTCAAACTCTTTCCGGATCTCCTGTTCAAAGGCCAGTACCGCATCGCGCTTTGCCTGCTGGGCGTCCAGTCGGGCGCTGTTTTTGAACACCTCGATCTCCGCCTCGGCGTCGCCGCGCAGCTTATCCGCTTCGGCCTTTGCGGCGGATACGATGGCGTCCGCCTGCGCTCTGGCGTCGGCCAGAATGGCCGCCGCCTCCTGATTGGCACGGTCAATGCCGTCCTTCTTGATGGAAGACACCAGATCCTGAATCTGCAGTTCCATAGACGATCACCTTCCTCTTTGAATTTTACAAATGCAAATCATATATCCTATATTGTAATATTATAATACACCCGTCCCATTTCGCAATAGTTTTTGCGGGCTGTATCATTTCAATTTCTAATACCACAAATCCCCGCTCTCCTGTGTATAGGAAGTGAGGGCAGAGTGACCTCTGCCCCCGCTTCTCCTCTGTGACTCAGATAACATGATATTCCTTCAGCAGCTTTTCAATGTCGGTACCCTCGATCTTGCCCAGCAGCTTTTTGACGGCCATTTTCTCCACCAGGCCCATGTCCATATCGGTGGCCTTCTTGCCGTCGCGGAGCTTCACGGTGGCGTTCAGCAGGTCGCGGACGTCATACACGCTGCCCCAGACCTCCGGCACGCCGCGATCCACGTTCAGCAGGGTGTACACGGCCTCCATGCCGGTGCGCATGGAATACTCGGTGGTGAAAATGGTGTCGCGGGGCGTCTCGGCAAACTGACCCAGGAAGGCGAAGTTCACGCTGCCGTCAGGCACCACATTGGGCCGGTCGCCGTAGGCGCGAGGCATAAAGAAGGCGTCGATATAGGGCATCATGACCGGCACGGTGTTGGCGCTGTTTTCCGCCAGCTCGGCGATCTGATCCTCCGGCACACCGATGTGATACAGCCACTCCATGCAGATCTCCTTGCCGGTGCACATGCGCATGGGCTTCTTCACGAAATCGCCGGGCTTGTCGGTGAACAGAGAGTACACCCACACCAGACAGTGATCCTTGGGCTGATCCCGGAACTGGGGCTGGCGGTTGATCGTCCAGCTCATGAGCCAGCTGGAGTCCTTCACGGTGACGATGCCGCCGGTGACGACATGGCCGGTGAAGGGATCCCGCTTGCAGATGTTCTTGATATAGGGGATAATCTTCTGATCCAGCGTCTCCACGGTGGCGCTCATCCAGTTGGTCTGCTCCGGGTCGTGGCAGAACTTGTCGGGATGGCCGAAGGAGGGATCCTGCGCGGCGATCTTGCGCCACATATCCCAGCCGCCGCCCTCTTTCAGCTCGGTGTTGTAGGCGGCAGGCTTGTCCTGACTGCCCATGGAGGAGTTCTCCACGCAGCCGCCGTTGGTGATGAACACCAGATCGTTCTCCGTCAGGTCGATGCCGCCCGCCTCGCCGTTTTCAATGATGTCGATGCGCTTGGCCAGCTTGTGCTTCGGATCAGAGCAGTCGAACTCCACGTTTGTCGCCTGCACGCCGTAGTGGAACTGGACATTGTGGCTCTCCAGATACTTCACCATGGGCAGGATCATGGACTCATACTGGTTATACTTGGTGAAGCGCAGGGCGGTAAAGTCGGGCAGGCCGCCGATGTGGTGGATATAGCGCTGGATATAGAGCTTCATCTCCAGCGCGCTGTGCCAGTTCTCAAAGGCGAACATGGTGCGCCAGTACAACCAGAAGTTGGAGTTCAGCACCTCATCATCGAAGAAGTCGGTGATCTTCTTGTCCTGTAGATCCTCATTGGGGGTGAAGAACAGCTTCATGATCTCCATGGCACCCTTGTCGGAGATGTCGAACTTGCCGTCGGTGTGGGCGTCCTGCCCGCGGTTGACGGTGGCACGGCAAAGGGAGTAGTTGGGATCCTCCTTGTTGAGCCAGTAATACTCGTCCAATACGCTGACGCCCTCCGTCTCGATGGAGGGAATGGAGCGGAACAGATCCCACATGACCTCGAAATGGTTGTCCATCTCCCGGCCGCCCCGCATGACGTAGCCCAGATTCTCGAACTTATAGCCGTCGCAGGCGCCGCCGGGCAGGTTGCCCTTCTCCAGAATGTGGACGTGCTCACCTTTCATCTGGCCGTCCCGCACCAGATAGCAGGCGGCGGTCAGGGCCGCAAGGCCGCTGCCCACGATATAGGCGGATTTCTGATCCACGCCCTCCGGCTTCTTGGGGCGGGCAAACGCTTCATAATTACCACTGGAATAATACATAATGTTACCTCCTGTAAGCTCATTGCTTTATGTTTTCTTCTTGATGATGAAAGCATACATCCAACACAAAAATTCTTCAATAAACAGAAAAATCCCGGTGATAAGTTTTTTATCACCGGGGTGGGATATGTTCAGTTTTTTATCATTTGGCCTCATTTGATAAAGGCTTGTCGGTGCGCAGCCGCTCCAGCGCGGCGCGGACGCTGCCGTGGATCACCTGCGCCAACCGACCCACCATCAATTGCGGATCGCCCTTCATGTCGTTCTTCACCCAGTCCAGCATCAATCCCACAAACATGTACTTATACAGCGTGGCGATAAATGCCTTGTCCTCCGGCCGCACGGACATATCCGCAGCCTGCTCCTCCACCACATCCTCCAGCAGCTGATAGGTGACCTGATAGAGATAATTCTCCACCTGCTCCCGGCTGATGGAACGGTAGACGTTCAAAATGAAGGGCTTATTCTCCTGCACGGCCTCGAAAATCTGCAAAAGGCCCTGCTGCCACGTCTCGTAGGTCTTCTTCCCCGCCAGCGCGCGGCTGGCGTCCTCCTGACAGCTCCACTCCACCAGATCGTAAATATCCTTGAAGTGGTAGTAGAAGGTCATGCGGTTGATGCCGCAGTCGTCGGTGATATCGCTGACGGTGATCTTGTGCAGCGGCTTTTCCAGCAGCAGCTTTTTCAATGACGCCTCCAGCGCCCGCTTGGTGACTTGTGACATGGGGAACCCTCCTTTGCCGGATAGCCCTATTATACCCGAAGCACCCCCCGTTTGCAAGAGCCCCGCCCCCCCTCTGCCGGTGTGTCTTCACAATTTCTTTACTTGACGGCACGCAGCCCTTCCGGTATACTATGTTCAATTTACAACAAAGGAGGAATCACGCTTATATGGATACTGACGGCGGTGACTATCCCGGTAACCATCTGAACTGCCATCTGTTTTTGCCAGCATATCTGCGCTGCGTTTCGTGGGGCAGACGTGCTTTTTTGCGCTTATAGCGGCACTTTTACCACCAAAAACAGATTACAGAAAGGAAATTACTTATTTTGTCAACCACAACCTGTATCATATTGATGGCGGTGTGCCTGATGCTCTCCGCCTATTTCTCCGCCACGGAGACCGCCTTTTCCTCCGCCAACACCACACGGCTGAAAACTCTGGCGGAAAAGGGCAGCAAAAACGCCGCGCTGGCCCTGAAATTGTTGGAGCAGTACGACCGGCTCTTGTCCACTATTCTCATCGGCAATAACATCGTCAATATCGCCACCGCCTCCATCGGCACCGTGCTGTTTGTCCGGCACTACGGCGACATGGGCGCCACCATCTCCACCGTGGTGGTTACCGTGGTGGTACTGATCTTCGGCGAGATCTCCCCCAAGAGCATCGCCAAGGACTGCGCGGAAAAATGTGCCATGCTGTCCGCCCCCATCCTGCGGGTACTGATCTGGGTGCTGATACCCCTGAACCTGCTGTTCTCCCTCTGGAAAAAGCTGCTGTCCAAGGTCTTCCGCCTGAACAGCGACACCAAAATGTCCCAGGAGGAGCTGCTGATGCTGGTGGACGAGGTGCAGCAGGACGGCAGCATTGACCGCGAGGAGGGCGAACTGCTGAAAAACGCCATCGGCTTTTCCGAGCAGCAGGCCCAGGATATCCTCATCCACCGTGTGGATCTGGCGGCCCTGCCCGTCACCGCCAGCAAGGAGGAGGTGGCCGCCCTGTTCACCCAGACCAAATACTCCCGCCTGCTGATCTATCAGGACTCCATTGATCACATTTTAGGCACCGTCCACCAGAAGGATTTCTACGTGGGCTGCGGCGTGACGGAGCAGCCCCTGTCCGCCATCATCTCTCCGCCGGTGTTCGCGCTGGAGAACGAGCCCATCCGCCTGTTGCTGAAAAAGCTGCAGCAGGCCAAGACCCACGTGGCCGTGGTGGTGGACGAATACGGCGGCACCTGCGGCATCGTCACCATGGAGGATATTCTGGAGGAACTGGTGGGCGAGATCTGGGACGAACATGACGAAGAGGAGGTCTTCCTCCGCAAGATTTCTCCTGACACATGGCTGGTAGACGCCGGTATGGACTTTGACGACTTCGCGGATTACTTCCTGCTGAAAACCGACTCCGACATGGTGTCCGTCAGCGGCTGGGTCATGGAACAGTTCGGCCGCGTGCCGGACGCCGGTGAGAGCTTCACCTTCGAGGATCTCGCCGTGCGGATCACCAAAGTGGAAAACCACCGTATCGAGGAGATCCAGGTGACCCGCAAAAGCACCCCCGACCTCTCCTGACAAAGCTTCTTCTCCCGCAAAAAAAGCCTGTGGCCCTTGGGGTCACAGGCTTTCTTACATGTATCTCACACAATCGGCGGACTGTTCTGCACCGCATCCACAAAAAGCAGCGTCAAACCGATGTAAGCGCCGCAGGCCAGCGCGATCAAAGCACAGCCCACCATGCACAGCGCCCGCGCCGCCGGGCTTTTTCCCAAATAGCGGTGTGACAGCACCATCCCCGCCACCGCCAGCAGCAACAGCACCACAGCAAGCCAAAAAGGCATCTACGCTTCCCTCCCTCCGTTATCACGCTCTCAGCCCTGCGTGTCGGACAGCAGAGCAGACTCCTCCGGCTGGAACATAAACGTCTCCGTTTCCGCGTCCCAGAACCACACCATCAGCACCGTTTCGCCGTCCAGCTCAAACAGCATAGCCACATCGCCGTTGCCGTCGCCGTTCCGGTCGGCAAAGTCGATGCTCTGGAATTCCTCCCAGGGATCCCCCTCCAGGGTGATGGGATAGTCCACATAGCCGTACAGCGTCTGGGTCTCCTCATCCAAATAGAAGTCGGCGCTGTCGGCATTGATGCATACCAGCACGTCGGTGTCCGCGCCGTCGCGGGTGATGCTGCCGCTGTCCCGCACAATGCCGGTCACGCGCCAGTCTCCGCCCACCACATCGTTGGGATCCTCCTCACCGCCACTGCCGCCGCAGGCCATAAGGCTCAGGCACAGCGCCAGCGCCAGGATCAGGGCCAAAAACTTTTTCATCGTTCGTTTCCTTTCCGCGTCTATCACGCCATCCTTATGTAGCAGTCGTTCTCACCGCCCCAGTACAGCGTATCCTCGCCTACCACTGTCATGTCATAGACCACGCCCTCGAACAGAACAGACGCGGCATCATACGCCCCCTCGCCGTCCGGCTTGGGACTGAGGGTACCGCAGTCCACCTCCGTGGGATCGCCGTCACCCTCGGGACGCTCGTACAGCGTCCAGCTGCCGTAGGCGTCGATCTCAATGCTGCTCACCGCACCGGCGTCGCCGTCCAGGAACCACACGCCGGCAAGCGGGGCGTAATCCCCCTCCGCGCCGTTGTTCACCGCGCCCTCATAACGGAAGGTGCCCAGCGCGTCCACGTGCATGTCGCCGCTCTCGTCCAGCCAGCCGTGATGGGCCACGCCGTCATGCTCGTTATAGAAGTAATCCGCCTCATACTGCTGCTCCGTCTGGATGTAGCCGCTGGCCGTCAGCACGTTGTCGGCGTCGTACAGGGCAAAGCGCACCTCATCGCCGCTGTCGGCCATCTCCACGATCATCTGGCTGCCGTCCTCGCCGTTCCAGATCCCCCAGTACATGGCGTAGTCCGTCAAAAGCGCGTCGTCCTTCACCATGCCCTCAAAGGACTCCGGCGCTGTTTCGCCGCCGCTGCCGCCGCAGGCCGCAAGACTCAGGCACAGTGCCAGCGCCAGAAGCAGGGTCAAAATCTTATTGTGTTTCATTCTTTTTCTCCTTCCCTTGTGTTCAACTACTCGATTGGCTGCTCCGCCATGGCGAACAGCTCGTCATGGCTCATCTCCACGCTGCCGAAACGGACGAAAATGCCGTTGGTGGCAGCGCTGCTCCACACCTGCGGATCCCGCAATGGGCGAAAGCGCAGCCTATCCAGATACGGTGCCATGTTCAAAAGCAGACGGCTGCCGGACACAAAATCCACCTGCAGCATATGATCCTCCAGCGGCGCCACGGCTTCGATATATTTCCGTTTCAAACGCGGTTCCTCCTTTCCCAGTATACAGCACCATTATACCGCGGCGCTTTTTCCATTTCTATTAACCTCTGGTTAGGAGTTTGCCAGCTCCATGAGCCGCCTGCGCTTGGTGCGGGTGTCCCCCTCAATGGCAAGCTTGCCGTAGATCCGGTTCACATACTGCTTCACGCTGCCCTCGGAGAGATACAGTGCCTCCGCGATCTCGCGGTTGCTGCGGCGTTGTACGATCAGCGCCACGATCTCCCGTTCCCGCGCCGTCAGCGCCGAAAGAGCCGGAGATCCCGTGTGCCAGCACTGCGCCTCTCTCCTCTCCAGCAGGGTAAGGATCTCTCCCGCAAAGCTGTGTCTTGCTCCTCTTCCAGCAGTGCCTTCACATAGTGGCCATTCTCCGCAAAGGGCATGATAAGCCCGTCCGCCGCCGCGCTGTCCAATGCCTGCCGCAGCAGGATGCGGGCTTCTTCACGCTTGCCCAGCATCTCATAGGCCGCCGCCGTCTGGATCCGCACATGCAGCGCCACCAGGGCGTAGTGCATCCCCCCGCACACCGCCAGCAACCCCTCGCTGCGGCCAATGACCTGGGTATATGCCCCCTGGGCCAGATACACCTGATTCTCCACCAGCTCCATCATGGGCCTGCCCGGCGCCAGATAGGGAACGTCGGACAGCCGGTGCTCACGGAACACGGCGGGGATCTCCTCCGTTTGGCCCCGCAGGGCGTGGTAATAGGCACTAACGGCGTCTAAGATCCGCAGCCAGTCCGTGTTGTGCCGGGGCAGCAGCGCCGCGCGCCGCTGGGCAAAACCGTACCGCGGCGCGGCATCCGCCCACAAAGACAGCCGCCACGCCAGAAAATCGCAGCAAAGCGCCATGTTCTCCTGCCCGTTCCCCGCAATGCGGGCATAGGCCTGCTCCAGCGCGATCCTTGCGTCGGTAAAGTACCCCCGCAAAAACGCCGCCTCCGCCCGCATGATGATCTCCGCTCCCTGCCCGTGCCCCCGGGTCACTTTGTAGTAGTGGGGCATGCACTCGTCCATCTCCGCCAGTTCCCGCTCCAGCGCCCCCTCCTCACGGTGGAACATCATCAGCACCGACGGTGAACCGAACGTCCAGCCCCCGTCATTGCGGATGCTGATGGCAGGGCGGGACATCCGCTGGCTGGCGCTGCGGTGCAGCCGGCTCATGGCGCTGATGTCGTTGTAGCATAAAAAGCTCATAATCAGGTCGCACTCTCCCAGCAAATCGCCCCGCTCCTTCTCCGGCATGCAGGGCCGCTCCTGAATGGACGACAGCAGCAGCGCTTTCAGCTCCAGCATTTTGGGGATCTGCCGCCAGGTGAACATCCGGCGCATCAGCACCAGCAGCGCCTTGGGATGGGCTTTCAGCACCGCCGCCGGACATTCCGCCAGAAACGCCAATACGTCATCCGGCGCCGTGGCCGCCAGCAGAATGCCCGCGTCCTCCTCCTCCACCCGCAGCAGCGCGTCATAGCTGCCGCTGCGGCGATAGACAGACATGGCGTGCAGATACTGCCCCTGCCGCTCATACCACACGCCGTAACGAACCTCATACGCCGCCCGCTCATGCGGCGCCATGGTTAAAAACACCTGTCGGGCGCACGCCTTCATCATGTGGTGAAACCGGAACATACCGCCGTCCGACAGCCGCCGCACAAAGGCGTTCTGCTCCGTCAGCGCCGTCAGCAGCGCCTCGGTGTCCTCCCTTCCCGTCACGAACCGCGCCATCTCAGCGGTGAATTCATCAGCCAGAGCCATCACCGCCAAAAACGTCCGCTGCTCCGGCGGCAGAGGATCCAGCATGGCGGCGGAGAACATGGCATAGATGTCCGACGTGTGCTCCGGCAGCGCTCCCCGCTCCGACAGCAGCCGCAGATTCAGATATACCGCCGAAAACCACCCCTCGCTGGCATAGAGCAGCGCCTCCACCTGGCCGTCAGACAGCACCGCGCCGCAGCGCCGCGCATAGACCGCCAGCTCCGTGTGGTTCAGCCGCAGCTGCTCCACCCCGATCTGGCAGACCCGCCGCCCCAGCCGCAGCGCCTCCTCCCCCGGCAAAAAGCGGTCGCGGCTGGCTACGATCAGATGCACATTGTCCGGCAGCCGGTTAGCCAGTGTGCAGAGATAGCCGGTGATGCGCCCATCCGTCAGCAGGTGAAAATCGTCAATGAAAATATCCCACTCGCCGCCCGCCAGTTGGTGGCACAGGTCGTCCGCCAGCAGGCTCCCGCCCGCCGCGTCTGCAGGACAGGGATAGTCCCGCAGAAACGCCAGCCCCGCGTGGTTAAAGGCATCCTGCACACTTTTCCAGAAGATAGCCAGATTGTCGGAATATACGCTGACGCGGATGATCCGCGCCGCCTCCGTCCTGCCGCGGCGGGCCAGATACCAGTTTACTGCCGTGGTCTTTCCATAGCCCATGGGCGCCACCACGGTGGTTAACGCACAGCGGGCGATGGGCCGCAGGCTCTCCTGCAGCCGCTCGGATATGTAAATGGCGTTCAAATCCCGCCTCTGTCTCGCCATGTCCCGTCCCTCCGCGCACATTACATTTTTTCCATTATACCTGTCCCGCCATGAAATGGCAAGACACTCTCCCCCCTTCCGCCGATCGCGGCACGGAAGCGGAATCATCAAAAAAACAGGCGTGCCCTTCGGGCACGCCTGTTTTCCCATCTCTCATTTTTCCACCACATGCACGTTCAGGTGGTCGTAGGTCATCTCCACTCCGTGGGCGGCAAATGCGGTACGCAGGTTCTCATTCAGCGCGAAATACGCTCTCCAATAGTCCTTCGTCTCCGTCCAGCAGCGGACGCTGTACTCAATGGCGCTGCTGCCGTACTCCGTCAAATACACCTCCGGCGGCGGTGATACCAATACCCCCGGCGTGGCCGCCACCGCCTCCAGACAGGCCACCCGCACCTCGTCGGTGGGCGCGTCGTAGGAGGCCGTCACCTTCCGCACCACCCGCCGCCGTCCCATGGCCGTGTAGTTGATGATCCGCGACGCAGACAGCTCCTTGTTGGGCTGCATCACCACCTGCCCGTCAAAGGTCTCGATCTTCGTGTGGTTCAGCGTGATCTCCCGCACGACGCCCACCGTGCCCGCCACCTCGATCTCATCCCCGATATTGAAAGGATGGGAGGACAAAATCACCAGTCCCCCCGCCACATTGCCCAGCACATCCTCCGCCGCCAGCGTCACGCCCAGCGTCAGCACCGATACCAGCGCCGTCAGTGACGAGGTGTTCAGTCCCAGCGCCTCCGCCGTGATGATGCCTGTCAGAATATACAGCACCACCTTCACTCCGGTCAGCACCATCTGCTGCAGGCGGCTATTCATCCTCTTGCTGCGCCCCAGCAGCCGTTTCGCCAGCTTCAACAGCAGCCGCACCGCCACCAGACACACCAGCAGCGTCAAAACCGCCGACAGAATATTGCCCAGACTGTAGCCCCCCAGCGTAGTCTCCAGCACTTTCGAGATCTCCTCCATAACGCCCTCGTCCCTTTCGCTTTTGTTTTTTCTTAGTATACCAGATCCGCCGCCCCTTTGCAATTCCCTCTCCTTCGACAAACCTCCCCCATGCTGTCGAAAAAACATTTTGCTTTTCTCGACACGCAAAAGAGGGCGCGTACCGGCCGGTACGCGCCCTCACTTTCTTTTCAGTTCTGTTGTCCCTGCGGCCGCTGGCCGTCAGGCCGCTCCGGCGGCTGCTGCCCATCCGGCATCTGGGGCGGCTGCTGCCCGCCGTCCGGCGGCATCATACCGCCCTGTCCCCCGCCCATACCGCCGGGGCCGAAGCCGGAGGACACCGTCCCGCTCTGCGCCTGCGCCGTCTGCTCACTCTCGCCGCACTGCAGGGTATAGCTCTCCTCCGCCGTCAAGCCGTCGCTGGAGAACAGCAAAAACCGTGCATCGCACACCGCACTGCCGCTGTAAACCGCGCTGCCTCCGCCGTCGGCAATCGTCACCGCACCCTCCTTCGTGATGGCCGCGCCGCTCTGTCCGCCGCCAAAGCCGCCGCTGCCGCCAAAGATCACGCAGGGCTGCTCCGCCGTCAGATCCATTCCCATGCCGCTGCTGCCCCCCGCCGCCAGCACGGTGCCGCCGGAGATGGTGATGCTCCCGTCAGCGTCCAGCGGCTGATTGTCCGCCGTATTGGCCGTCCACACCGCCACGCTGCCGCCGGAGATAGTCAGGCTGCCGTTGGAGTCAAACCCATCCCCGCCGGAGGAATACGCCGTCACCGTACCGCCGGAGATCTCCATAGTGAAGTCATATCCCCTCAAATCGGAATTTGCCGCGTTCATGCAGTCGTCCGTAGAGACGATGCGGATATCGCCGGAGCACACTTTCAGCTCTGCCGCCTCCAGCCCCTCATAGCATCCCGTAATGTCGATGGCCGGCCCCTCGGTGCCCTCCGCGCCGATGGTCAGCACCAGATCGCTGTGAATGGCGTCGTCGCCCGCGGCGATCGTCAACGTACCGCTCTCCACCAGCAGCGTCTGCTCCGCGTTGATGGCGTCATTTACCGGCGCGTCGATGTTCAGCGCCAGCTCACGGATAACCAGCTGCGCCTCCCCCTCCTCGGTGGTGGACGCGCCGGACTTGATGCCGTTCTTCCCGTTGGCGGTGATGTTCAGGCTGCCGCTGCCGCACAGCGTCACCTGAGCACCGTCCTTACATTTGATTACGGCATTCTCCGCCGCCTCGTTGTCGGGATACGTCTCGTCGTTGTTCTTCTCGCTGTCGCTCAGGCTGTTGACGGAGCCCTCCGCCGTCACGATAGTCACCTCACTGGACTTGCCGCAGGTGATGGGCGCGGTGTCTCCGCTGCTCAATGACAGCCCGTTCAGCGCCAGCACCACGCCGGTGGTGCCCTTCTTCACCGTGATAGTCCCGTCGGCGCAGCTGCCTGTCACCACATACGCCCCCGCGCCGTCGATAGTCAGCGCCGTGCCGTCGATCTCATAACCGCTGCCGCCCTGGGCGGTAATGCCGCTGTCGCTGAAAGTAAAGGTGACGGCATTCTCCAGCGAATCATCGCCGTCGGCCGCCGCACCATTGGCGTTTTCTGCCGCGCCGCATCCCGCCAGCGACAGTGCCAGCGCCGCCGCGCATAAAATAGATATCAGTCGTTTCATCAGGAATGACCTCCTTCGTCATCGCTTGCTTTTCTGTTGTGCCGTCATCATATCCCCCGTCCCTAAAAGCAACCTAAAGGAAAAATTTGGAATTCTTTTAAGTTGGCTTTAGGGCGGTCATATATGATAAACCCCACAAAGGAGGTTTCCCCCATGGCTATTCCGATCCAAAACTGCTTTGAACGCTACGAAAAGAAATACCGCCTGACGCCTGCGCAGCAGCGCGTGATCCTGTCGGGCATGGCGTCCCATATGAAGCCGGACGCCTACGGCGCCTACACCATCTGCAACATTTATTATGATACCGACAACTGGCAGCTGATCCGCACCTCACTGGAAAAACCGGTCTACAAGGAAAAGCTCCGTGTCCGCAGCTACGGCGTCCCCAATGACGATGGCCGCGTATTTGTGGAACTGAAAAAGAAGTATGAAGGTGTGGTGTATAAGCGCCGCATCACCACCAAAGCCCGCGAGGCCGCGCCCTTCCTATCGGAAGCCGGCCCCAACGCCCACGGCCAGATCGGCCGGGAGATCACCTGGTTCCAGCAGCTCCACCACGCAAAGCCGCGGGTGTTCATCGCCTATGACCGTCTTGCCTTTGCCGGTATCGACGATCCCCAGCTGCGCATCACCTTTGACACCAACCTGCGCTGGCGCGGCACCGACCTTGATCTTCGCCTGGGGGATCACGGCGCGCCCATCGCCGACCCCGATATGATCCTCATGGAGATCAAGCTCCCCGGTGTCTGCCCCCTGTGGCTCAGCCAATTGCTGGCCCGGGCCAGAGCCTACCCCACCTCGTTCTCCAAATACGGCTATTGCTATCAACACCATATCTTACCCAAGGAGGGATGTCACTGTGCTTAACTCGATCATTGAAACCGACCTGACCCTATCCTCGTTTCTCATCTGCACCGCTGTGTCGCTGGCGCTGGGCATCGGACTTGCGCTGGTGTCCCGCTTCCATGCCCGCACCACCCAGAGCTTTGCCGTCACCCTGGCCATCCTGCCGGTGGTGGTGCAGGTGGTCATCATGCTGGTCAACGGCAACATCGGTGCCGGCGTAGCCGTGGCAGGCGCTTTCAGCCTGGTGCGCTTCCGTTCCGCCCCCGGCACCGCCCGCGAGATCGGCGTGCTGTTTCTGGGCATGGCCATCGGCCTTGCCACCGGCATGGGCTACGTGACCCTGGCGGCGCTGACCTTTGTCATCGTCTCCGCCGCCCTGCTGGCCCTGACGGCCCTGCACTTCGGTCAGCACGACAGCGGCGAGCGTATCCTCAAGATCACCATTCCAGAGGATCTGGACTACGAGGGACTGTTTGATGACCTGCTGGCCCAGTACACCACCTCTCATTCCCTCGTCAAGGTAAAAACCACCAACATGGGCACCCTGTATGAGCTGGAGTACCGCATCACCCTGCGCAGCGAGGACGTCCCCAAGGCGTTTCTGGACGCCCTGCGGTGCCGCAACGGCAACCTGAACATCGTCTGCGGCCGCGAGATCGCAAAAGACTCACTATGACGGTTGATTTTTGTACCAATACTTACTATACTGAGAGAAAGCGCTCCTTTCATAAGAGCGTTTACCGTATCGCGCTGTGTCGATGGCTCCCTTGTGCAAAGGGAGCTGGCACGGCGCAGCCGTGACTGAGGGATTGTCGTTTCGCAGAAACAATGTCCCCTCCATTCCACTTTGGGTAACGATGCGTCTTGTTCAAAGAGGAAACACTGAATCAACTGCAACGCGAGGTGATTTCCATGCGTCTTCTGATCGCCGAGGACGAATTGGATCTGGCGGAGGCGCTGACCGTCTTTTTTGAAAAGAACCACTTCTCCGTGGACGCCGTCCATAATGGCTTTGACGCCTATGAATACGCCAGCGCCGGCGGCTATGACGGCATCATTCTGGATGTGATGATGCCCAAAATGGACGGCCTGCAGGTGCTGGAGCGCCTGCGCGCCGAGGGTGTCGCCACACCCATCATGATGCTGACCGCCAAGGGTCAGAAGGACGATCGGGTCACCGGCTTCAACGCCGGCGCCGATGATTACCTGCCCAAGCCCTTCGACCCCGACGAGCTTTTAAGCCGTGTGCGGGCCATGCTGCGCCGCGCCCAGGCCTATCAGCCCTCGGTGCTGACCTATGGCGATGTCACCCTGGATCCCGCCACGGGACTGCTCGCCTGCGGCAGCCAGTCCCTGCGGCTGGGCGGGCGGGAATATCAGGTGATGGAGCTGTTCCTCCGCCACCCCCGTCAGGTCTTCTCCGCCGAGCGGATCATGGAGCACATCTGGGGCTGGGATAACGAGGCCGAGATCAATGTGGTGTGGGTCAACATCTCCAACCTGCGCAAAAAGCTGCGTTCCCTCGGCTCCCGTCTGACGCTGCGTGCCAACCGCGGGCTGGGCTATGTACTGGAGGAGGAACCATGATCCAACGACTGCGCGGACGCTTCATCCGCATCGCCACGCTGTCGGTGGCGGCGGTCATGCTGCTGCTGACACTGATCCTGAACGTAGCCAACTACGCTTCCACCGATGCCGACCTGCGGGACACCCTGGCGCTGATCTATGAAAACCAGGGCACCATCCCCGTCTCCAACGATGCCGCCCTGCCGGAACCGGACGGCGGCGATGTGCCGCCTCCCCTGCCGCCCCAGAGCGCCCCCGGCAAGCCGGACGGCCATTTCACGCCGGAGACCCCCTTCTCCACCCGCTATTTTGTCCTGCGGTATCAGGACGATGGAACACTGGTGCTGGCGGATCTCACCAAGATCGCCTCGGTAACGGAGGATGATACGGCGGAATATCTTGCCGCCGCCATCGAAAACGGCGAAGGCTATGGCCGCTGCGGCAGCTACCGCTTTTTCGTGGCCCATACCGGCGACGACCAGAACATGGCCATCTTTCTGGACGGCTATCAGCAGCTGCGGGCCGTGCGCAATGTGCTGGTCTGGTCGCTTCTGGCGGACGCGCTCTGCACGCTGCTGGTCTTTCTGCTGGTGGTGCTCCTCAGCCGCCGCGCCATCGACCCCGTGGTGCGCAGCGCCCAGCAGCAGAAACAGTTCATCACCGATGCCAGCCACGAGCTGAAAACCCCCATCACCGTCATCGCCACCAGCCTGAAGGTGCTGGAAATGGAGGTGGGACAGCAAAAGTGGATCGACAAGGCGCGGGCGCAAACAGAAAAACTGACGGAGCTGGTCAACTCTCTGGTGACCCTCAGCCGTATGGACGAGGAGGAGTCCCCCCTGCACATGGCCCCCTTCCCCATCAGCGACGCGGTCAGCGAAACGGCGGAGGGCTTTCGGGAGCTGTGCCGGCAGAAGGGGCATCCCCTGTCGCTGTCCCTTCCGCCGGATCTCACCTATTCCGGCGACGAATACGCCGTGCGGCAGCTGGTGTCTATCCTGCTGGACAACGCAGTGAAATACGCCGCGCCCGACTCCCCCATCTCCCTGTCGCTGGAAAAGGAGCGCCGCGGCGTGATCCTGCGCTGCGCCAACCGCTGCACCGATCCCGACAGCATCGACCCCCAAAAGCTCTTTGACCGCTTTTATCAGGCCGACCCCTCCCGCGGCGCGGGCGGCTTCGGCGTGGGATTGTCCATTGCCCGCGGCATTGCCGAGGGGCATCACGGCGCCATCCACGCTGTCCTTGACGGCGATACCATTACCTTCACCGCCCAGCTGCGGTAAGGCTTTCTCTTGACAAATCCCCCGCTTTGCCCCACAATGGAGCTACCAATATTTCAGGAGGAACTTGCCATGCGCCGAAAAGAATGTGAACGGGACGAAGCCTTTGCCTGGGAGGTATTGAAGCATTCCATCTACTCCACCGTATCCATGACCGCGCCGGACGGCACGCCCTATGCCACCCCCGTCAACATCGTGGCGGACGAGGTGTACAAGACCCTGTACTTCCACTGCGCCGGCGCCGGTGAGCGCTGGGAGATCCTGAAGGACGGCGCGCCGGTGTGCGTCACGGCGGTGTCCACCGCCACGCTGCTGCCCAACCAGTTCACCACCGCCTACCGCAGCGCCATGTTCCGCGGACAGGCTGAGGTAGTGACGGACGAGGGGGAGAAGGTAAAAGCCATGCTGCTTTTGTGCACCGCCTTTGATCCCAAGGGCATGGGCCGGTTTGAGCAGGCAATGGCCCACTGCCCCGCCAAGGTCATCAAGATCGTGCCGGAGGTCATCACCGGCAAGGAGCACGAGATGCAGCAGATGCCAAAAGAACATCATTGTGGGTAATTGTCGTTATATCGTCAATTTATACCATCAAAAACGCCCCTTATTGGGGCGTTTTTGGTACATAAAGGGCCGTTATCGGTACATATTTTCCCCTAAAATAAGCCTTGGTAAAAGGTACGCTTTTCAACTTGCCATTCAGGGAAATATCTGCTACACTACGGATAACTTTCCAAGCAAGGAGAAACTACTATGGCAGAAATCATAATGGCCTTTGCGCCCCTTGTGTTTCTGATTGTTTACGCCCTGAAGACCCGAAAGATGGCCGAGTCCATGATCCTGGCCACGTTGCTGGCCATGGTGCTGCTGCATCGGCAGCATTTTCTCACCGGCACCATTGACGCCATGTACGCCACGCTGTCCAACAGCTCCTACCAGTTCGCCCTTTGCGTCATCATCGGCTTTGGCGCCATGATCGCGCTGCTGCAGGCCTCCGGCGCTTTGATGGGTTTTCGTGACCTGCTGGCAAAGGTGGCTTCCACGCCCCGCCGCACGCTGCTGCTGGCGTGGCTTTTGTCGGTTGTTATGTTTGTGGACGAGTATCTCAACGCCCTGACGGTCACCATCTCCATGCGGGGCATCTGTGACAAAAACCGTATCCCCCGTGAGCATTTGGCGGTGCAGGCCAACATCATGGCCTGCTGCCTGTGCGTCACCGTTCCGTTCACCAGCTGGACGGCTTTCAGCGTTGGGCTGATCTCCGATTTCGACCTGGGCTTTCCGGACTATCTGCAGGCCATTCCCTTTATGTTCTATCCGCTGGCTATGATGCTGCTGAGCTTGCTGCTGGCGCTGGGGGCGTTCCCCAAGATCGGCGGGCTGAAGCGGGCATACCGGCGGGTACGCGAGGGCGGCGCGACCTTTGAGCAGGACGAAAAGGCGGAAAAGCTGGTGGACATTGCCGATGTGGACGAAAGCAATGTGTCCTCCGCCTGGAACGCCATTATCCCCCTGGCGGCGCTGGTAGGCGGCACCGTTCTGTTTGACAACGACCTGCTGTACGGCATCGTCATCACCCTGATCGTGCAGTTTCTGCTGTACGTGATCCAGAAGCGCATGACCGTGGGGGAGTATTTCGGCCACTTCTTCAACGGGGCCAAGGGCATGACCTCCATCGCCATCGTGGTGGGCTTCGGTTTGATGCTCAGCGACGCCAACCGTGGGCTGGGGCTGTTCGACATTCTGATCAACGGCATCGGCGGCACCGTGCCGGCCTGCCTGATCCCCCCGCTGGCCATTGTGCTGGTGGCGCTGACGGTGTTCGCTGTGGGCGGCTGCTGGGCGGTGATGACCATTGCCATACCGGTGTTTCTGCCCATGGGCGCCGCCGCGGGCGTGGCCGCGTCGCTGATGATCGCCGCCGTAATGAGCGGTATCACATTGGGGTACAGCCTGTGCTTCTACGCCGACGCCGTATTGATGACCACCGCCGGTTCCGGCGTGTCCAACATCACTACCATCAAGGCCACGACGCCGTATGCCATTGGTGCGGCGGCGGTTTCCGCCGCGGGGCTTTTGCTGTGCGGACTGGTGTGAAATCAAAAAAGAGACCTTCCGCTGCGGCGGAGGGTCTCTCTTATATTTGTTCAATCGGTTCGTTTTTTGAAAAGTGCGCCCCAGTTCATTTCCATCACCAGCAGGCTCAGCAGCATCAGGGCGGCACCGATATAGCCCCGGGGCAGCAGCTTTTCGTTGGCGAAGAAATAGGCCACGATGGCGGAGAACACCGGCTCCAGAGTAAAGATGACGCCCACGTGGCTGGCGGTGGTATATTGCTGGGCTACCGCCTGGATCACAAAAGCGATGCCGGAGCAGAACAGACCCAGGAAAATGGCCGCGCCCCAGATTTTGGGGGAGGACGGCAGGCGGGGCTGCTCCACAAGGACGGACACCAGCAGCATCAGCACGCCCGCCACGCCCAGCTGGCATACGCCCAGCGTCAAAGCATCCACCTCCGGCAGCTTAACGGCCTTTTCCGTCACCAGCATGTCGGCGGCGTAGCACACGGCGCAGATAAGGCAGATCAGGTCGCCGCTGGCAGGGCGAAACTGCTCATTCAGCGTCAGCAGCGCCAGCCCGACGGTACACAGCAGCAGGGCCGCACCCAGCTTTTTCTCAGGGCGGCGGCGGTTGCACAGAAAGTCCAGCAGCGGCGTGAACACCACCGGCAGAGCGCAGATAAAGCCCGCGTTGGAGATGGAGGTATTGGCCACGCCATAGGTGGCTCCGGCATAGACCCCCACCAGCAGGGCGCCGATGATCACGCTGTATTTCAGCGTAGCACGGCTGGCATGCCGCACCTTCTTCCAAAAGATGGGTGCCAGCACCAGAAACGCCAGCAAAAAGCGAAAGGCGTTCAGGTTCATGGGCTGCAGCTCCGACAGGCACAGATCCACCAGATAATAGGACACGCCCCAGAACAGTGTCACCAGCACCAGCGCCAGATCGGCTTTGCGCTGCTTTGACATGATAAACGCCTCCCTTCACAGTTCTTGAAGGGACAGTATAGCACACTTTTCCACCAAAAGCAATTACTTCCACAAATGGAGATAGCCGCCGTCGTGGAGCTGCTTGATGAGCAGCAGCAGAATGGGGCCCAGGATCATGCCCGCCACACCCATGGCACAGAAGCCCACATACATGGCGGCCAAGGCTGGAAGGGGCGGCAGGCCCGCGCTTTGTGCCATCAGCTTCGGCTCCATAACACTACGCACCAGCCAGATCACCAGATACAGCGCTGTCAGGGCGATACCCTTGGGAAAGTTGCCCTCCAGACAGCACAGCACCGCCCAGGGCAGCAGCACCGTGCCGGTGCCGAACACCGGCAGGGCATCGATAAAGGCGATGATCACAGCCAGCAGCAGGGCGTAGGGCTGACGGATCAGCAGCAGGCCCGCGAGAAGCTGGAAAAAGGTAATCACGATCAGCAGGCACTGGGCCCGAAGCCATTTGCCGATGGTGGTGACGAGACTGGCCTTGATGGCGGCGGCGGTCTGCAGCCGCTGGGGCGAGAGCTGCCGCCGGAGGAAGGCCATCAGCTTAGGATATGCCGCGGCGGTGAAGAACAGCGCCAACGCCGTGGTGGCGCAGAACAGCATCACCTGTGGCAGCGCGGACACCATGCTGCCCGCCAGCCGCAGCGCCGCGGGATAGAGACCGCTGAGGGCCTCGGAGGCGGTCTGCTCCAGATGCTCCAGCGCCTGAGTGATCCACTGGCGCACGCCGTCGGGACAGCCGGCGCAGAAGCTGCGCAGACGCTGGGCGATGCGGTCTGCCAGGGCGGGAAGGGCGGACAGCAGCTCCGGCAGACGCTGGGCCAGCTCCGTGACCTGACGGATCAATTGGCCCACCAGCACCACGCCCAGAGTGATAACCAGCGCCAGCAGCGCTAAAGTCAGCACCGCCGCCAGGAAGCCGCGCTGCAGGTGCAGCTTGCGCCGCGCCAGGGTGATGACTGGCTCCATCAGCGCGGCAAAACCCAGCGCCAGCAGAAACGGCAGCAGCCACACCAGTGCATAGCGCAGCATCAGCCAGCACACCGCCAGCACCGCCGCCAGATACGCCGCCTTTATCAGAAATGCCTTTTCCCGCTGCAAACGATCACCTGTCTCTCAAATTTTTCCTTGTAAACGGGGTGGGAATGTGCTACCATAGGCGTATGGAAGCATTGGGATGCCGCTATGGGAGGAGCAAGCTATGGAGAAGAAAAAATACTTTATCGTATCCGCCGACGCACTGCCCGAGGTGTTCGTGAAGGTGGCGGAGGCCAAGCGCATGCTGCAGGTGGGCGAGGCCGCCACCGTGGGACAGGCGGCCGCCATGGTGGGCATCAGCCGCAGCGCCTTTTATAAGTACAAGGACGCGGTGCAGCCCTTTCAGAACATGAAGGCGGGGCATATTATCACGCTGTACGCGCTGCTGCGGGACAACCCGGGCGTGCTGTCCAACTATCTGTCCATTTTCGCCGTCTCCGGCGCCAACATCCTGACCATTAACCAGACCATTCCCACCAACGGCTGCGCCGGCGTCACCGTCAGCGCCGAGACCAGCGACATGACGGAGACCATGGATGAGATGATCTCCCATCTGGCCGCCGCCGAAGGGGTGCTGCGGTTCGAGATCATGGCGGGCTGAATCCCATACCCTATACTATAAACAGAAATGGTAAAAATTATGAGCGCCCCGGCCATGCGGGGCGCTTTTCCTTTTTGTGCGGCGAAGATCGGTATTTTCGTTGTTTTACAAAAAATTCACACTTCCCTATTGACAATTCTTACAAAGATGGTAGAATGTAGCCAAGCTAATATCCCAAACAACTTCATACCTTATCAAGAGTGGCGGAGGGAACGGCCCGATGAAGCCACGGCAACCTGTTTTTCAAGGTGCCAAATCCGACGTTGAATCGAAAGATGAGGAAAGAGCAAGAAAGTTCAGCACTCTGGCGGTTCACGCAGAGCGCTTTTTTTGTTGCATTTTCCAGGAAAAGAAAGGAGTTTTTACTATGGCAAAGCATCTGTTTACTTCTGAATCCGTTACCGAGGGGCATCCCGATAAGATCTGCGATCAGATCAGCGACGCGGTTTTGGACGCGATTTTTGAGAAGGATCCCAACGGCCGCGTGGCCTGCGAGACCACCGCTTCCACGGGTCTGATCCACATTATGGGCGAGATCACCACCAGCTGCTATGTGGATATCCCCAGGATCGCCCGCGAAGTGATCCGCGACATCGGCTATGACAACGCCACTTACGGCTTCGACTGCAACACCTGCGCGGTGATCACCAACATCGACGAGCAGTCCGGCGACATCGCCCTGGGCGTGGACAAGTCGCTGGAGGCCAAGGAGTCCGGCCACGACGAACTGGACAACGGCGCCGGCGACCAGGGCATGATGTTCGGCTATGCCTGCGACGAGACGCCGGAGCTGATGCCGCTGGCCATCTCTCTGGCTCACAAGATGGCAAAGCGCCTGACCGACGTACGCAAGCAGGGTCTGGTGAACTATCTGCGTCCCGACGGCAAGACTCAGGTCACCGTGGAGTATGACGACAACGGCAAGCCCGTCCGCGTGGACACGGTGGTGGTCTCCACCCAGCACGCCGCCGAGGCGTCTCTGGATCAGATCCGCAAGGACATGATCCAGTTGGTCATCAAGCCCACCGTTCCCGCGGAGCTGCTGGACGAGAATACTAAATTCTATGTGAATCCCACTGGCCGGTTCGTTATCGGCGGGCCTCAGGGTGACAGCGGCCTGACGGGCCGCAAGATCATCGTGGACACCTACGGCGGCAGCGCACCCCACGGCGGCGGCGCTTTCTCCGGTAAGGATCCCACCAAGGTAGACCGCAGCGCCGCCTATGCCGCCCGCTGGGTGGCAAAGAACGTGGTGGCCGCCGGCCTTGCCAGCCGCTGCCAGATCCAGCTGGCCTACGCCATCGGCGTGGCGCGTCCCGTCAGCGTTCTGGTGCAGACCTTCGGCACCGGCGTGGTGAGCGATGATGTGCTGGAGGCTGCTGTGGAGAAGGTGTTCGACCTGCGCCCCACTGCCATTATTCGCGATCTTGACCTGCGCAAGCCCATCTATCGCCAGCTGGCGGCTTATGGCCACATGGGCCGCGAGGATCTGGGCGTGGCTTGGGAGAAGACCGACCGCGTGGAGGCTCTGAAAGCCGCTGTGGGGAAATAATTCCCCGGTTAGCCAAAAGCAACTTGCATTTTTCCGCACTTTGTGCTATACTTTACCGTAATAAATACAAGGGGTGATCACATGCATTTGCAGGAATCCGGCGAGATGTATCTGGAGACGATTCTGGTACTGACCCGCCAGTCGCCCCACGTTCGTGCCATCGACGTGGGCGAGTATATGGGCTATTCCAAGCCCAGCGTCAGCCGCGCCATGGGACTTTTGAAGAACGGCGGCTATATCAAGGTGGACGAAAACGGTTATATCACGCTGTTGGCGCCCGGGCGCGAGGTGGCGGAGATGATCTATGAGCGCCACACGCTGCTGACGCTGTTTCTGACCCGTCTGGGCGTATCGCCCGAAGTGGCCGCCGAAGACGCCTGCAAGCTGGAGCATGTGATCAGCGACGAATCCTTCCAGGCCATCAAACGACACGCGCATCTGAACGCGGGCGAATGAAAGGTATTTCGAGATATGAAAAAAATCACTCCCCCAGAGGGGAGTGATTTTTTCATGGTCGGGTTACTCGCCGGTAATAGGTGATCATCAAAAAGATTCAAACCGTGCTTATACCTTTTGATGGCCCTTCACAAGAGAGCAAAGGAACCCGGCAGATCATATCAAGCCTGCGTATCGGCTCCGTTTGTTTCTCCGCCATAGGTATTGTAATCTGTGACGACCTTGCCATCAATTGTTACAGACGAGCTATCGGCAACCTTATACACAAATACATAGCCGTTGCTCTCACCTTCGGTTGTCGTTCCGCTGTAGAATTTGCAGCCGGAAACAGCAACCGTTCCTGTCACATGATCATTCACACCGTTTGTCGTGACCGCCAGTGCATATCCGTCCGTGCAGGTGCCGTTATTATTGGAGCCGGAGGCCGTGGGCGTGGCGGTTCCGATCAGGGTCGAATTCGTAATCGTTGCGTTGGTATGCTTCATCTCAACACCGGAAGGGCCGGAAATCGTGCAGTTGGTTATCGTAAGATTCTGCTTTGCGTTACCGACACTGTTGGAAATATAAACACCCACACCGTATGTATCGGTAATCGTGGTACCCGTGATCGTGTAGGTATTCCCTCCACGAGAGCCGTTTTGACATACACCGATGTAATTAGAGTTTATTTCAGAATCCTTGATCTCAATTGTGCAATTGGTGGAATAACCAAACACACCAATTCCATTCGTGTTTTTGGCGTTAATCTTTACATTATCAAGATTAAGTTTATCTCCATCGTTGAAGAGAATCACGCCACATTGTTTGGCGTTAATCGTACCATTCTGAATTGTTACGCCGGCATTCTCTACAAGCTGAATCGCGTTGGCTTTTGTGGCATTAAAAGTCTTTCCGTTAAGATCAATCGTGATATTTTTACCTTTAACAGTAATGAGACCCGACTGATCCTTCGTCAACACAACGGTATCGCCATCTTTCGCCGCAGCGATAGCCGAGAAGACGGTTGTATATCCCTTACCGTTAACAGAAGCAACATCATTGAACTCATAGCTGATGACGAACGGGCTAAAGCTCTTGGTGCAGATCATCAGTTTACCATCGCCGGGATTATAGAAATATGTACCGTCAGTTAAAGCACCAGTGCTGGTAACTTCCTGCATAGCTACGCCGCTATGAGTGACCTTCACATTCGATAAGCCGGCACCAATATTCGTGGTGACTGTGGCAGGCTTGGCGAGCGTGACAGTCTCATCAGTGTCTACATTCTTCAGGCTGATCTCGTAGGTTACGGAAGCGGGATTCGACTCGGTCAATACCATGTTGAATATGGCATTGGTGTCTGCCGTAACCGCATTTTCGGGAATTTCGATCTCAGCTGCAGACGGAGAGGCCTCGTCAGTCATATCACCGAGCTTGGCGCCCGCTGCAGTAATTTTACCTTCGGCAGTTGCGTTGCCCAAAGTGGGAGCAACAGGATAAACCGCCTTCGCATCATACTGATCCGTCACGCTGTCGAACTCAACGGTGTCCTGCGTCGCCAAAACGGTAATACCAATGCCATCAATAAACAGGCCCTGATAGTTGTTGTTGGCGTTTTCATCCATATGGCCCTTGATGGTCAGGATGTCGGAATCATTGTCGCCGCCCTTTGCAGTCAAATGATACTCGGTGGCAGCAAGAACATTCTCGCCTGCCTCGGCATCATTCTTGATCGTCCAGTCGATGACCTCGTTCAGCTTGGCGCTGCCATCAATGCCGGTAATCTGAATCTTGTACTTCAGCGCCAGGTTGCCAACGCTGCTGATACGGATAGGCTGCAGCTCATAGGTGCAGCCCGGCTCCCAAAGGATATCATTGCTGCCCACAAGAGTCTTTGTGGTTGTTCCACCCTCAGCGGTGGTCGTTCTTACCCACTGCAGAGTCTTGCCCTCGGCGTTCTCCCACTTTGACGGCTGTCCATCCGTCCATTCCGTTGCCATCTCCAGCGCCAGCTGCAGCGTACCGGACTGGATCTGATTGACGCTGGTGCTGGCGGTGTCGGTGAACCACGCGAAGGTGGAGCCGATCAGCATAACCAGACAGAGGCAGATAGCCAGAATGCTGGTCAGCAGCGCTCTTTTTGTCGCTTTTTTGGTTGACATATGTATATGTCCTCCCCTACTAAAAAATTTGCCGGTGAGGAAAAACGCCGCCGCTCCGGCATTATGCGGCGGCGCCGCGTATGGTCTGTCCTCCCGTCTGATGGGGGCAGACAGAGCAAGCAACCAACGCTCTGTCTGCCCTGAAATGGGGAGATCAGACGCACAAGGCCGCAGGGTTGCCTCCGCGGCCGTTATGCCAAGATGGGAATACACGGCCTGTCCTGTTTTTTCTTTCAGAAAAAACAGCAAACCCTATAGGGTTTGGCAGGAACACAGGTTTAGTGTAGCACTTTGACGAAAAATTGCAAGGTATTTTTCCTGTTGAACGTACATTTTGTAAGAGGTGACGAAGGAATTCGGGATTTGTTGGGAGGATTGTACAAAAAGAAGGCTAACGTTTTGCAACGGCGTCGAACGAAGTCTGTGACAAAAAAGAGACCGGTAAAACCGGTCTCTTTTTTTGCTTATTCCGCTTCGCCGGTCACGATGCCGTACATAGTCACCAGCAGCTCCTCCGTGGCGTTTTCCGTCATGCCCAGTGTATAGCTGACGCCGTCGGTATGCCACAGGGCGATGCCCTGCCCCTCGTCGGTAAAGTAGCAGGTATAGGGCACATCCTCGGAATCATTGGTGGTCTTTGTCCACTCATAGTACATACCGGAGATATCCTGCACCGTCTGGGTCTTCTGGCCCCGATAGGTATAGGTCTGGCCCTGATAGACAAAACTCACCTGAGCCAGCGGCTCCTTGTCGCCGTCGATATAGCTGTAGACCACATCCACCGCCGTGATGGGCACATTCAGGGTAATGCCGGTGTTGGCGGCCTGCTCCTCGGCGGTACACTCATGCACCGGATTGGGAAACTGGCTGACGTCGCCGGTCTCCTCCGGCTTTTTCACCGTGCAGGCAACCAGCGCCAGCGCACAGCAGACGGCCAGAGCGGTCGCAAATAGCTTTTTCATCGTAATAACGCTTCCTTTCTCTGGAACGATACTCCTTAGACGTATTTCTCCCGCAAAAGGTTCCCCGCAAAACACACAAAATTTACACCAGCTCGGAGAAGCGATGGGGCTGCTCCTCCCCTGCCAGCACGCGGCAGGCGCCTGCCGCCAGAGCCTCCATCTCAAATTCGCCGGCCATGACCTCCACCGGCGCGATGAAGGACAGCTTCTTCGTCAGGTAGTCCGTCACATACTTCGAGTGGGCAATGCCGCCGGTCAGGATAATGCGGTCGATCTGCCCGTCGGCCGCAGCGGCCAGCGCGCCCAGAGACTTGGCCGCGCCGTACAGCATGGCATCATAGACCAGCTTGGCTTTTTCGTCGCCGGCGGCAATGCGCTGCTCCACCTCGCGGGCGTCGCTGGTACCCAGATGGGCTTTCAGGCCACCTGCGCCGCGGACGTATTTCATCAGCTCCTGCTCCGTATACCGGCCGGAGAAGCACAGGTGGATCAGGCTCTGGCAGTCCTCACCGCCGCTGCGCTCGGGGGCGAACATGATCTCGTCGTCACGGACGCCGTCCACCATCCTGCCGCCGATGAACAGCCGCGCCGATGCGCCGCCGCCCAGATGCAGCACGATGAAGCGGCACTCCTCCAGCGGCTTGTGCATCACCTCTTTGGCGCAGCGGATAGCCATGGCGCGGCAATTCAGGGCGTGGCCCAGCATATGGCGCTGCAGCATGGGCATACCGGTGATGCGGGTGACGGGGGTCATCTCGTCCACCGCCACGGGGTCATACACATAGGCGGGGATACCCTGCTTTTCCGCAATATCCAGCGCGATAACGGCGCCCAGATTGGAGGCATGGGCGGCCTCTTTCACGCCGTAGAGATAGTCGCACATCTGCTTGTCCACCACAAAGGCGCCGGAGGGACACGGGGGCACCTGGCCGCCGCGGGCGCACACGGCGTGCAGCGTGTCGGGGGCGATGCCGCGCTCCGCCAGCACCTGCTCCACCAGCGCACGGCGGAACTCCACCTGATCCATGATCTGGGCGAAGGGCGCCAGCTCTTCGGCACTGTGGCGCAGCGTCTCCTGGAAGAGACACGTCTCCCCCTCAAACACCCCCATTTTGGTAGAGGTGGAGCCGGGGTTGATGACAAGGACGCGGTAATTCATGGTTGGTTCTCCTTTCGTGGCGTTTATTGGCCGGTCATGGTCTTCATGACCTGGAATTCCTCCTGGTTCAGGGTCTTCATCATGGCCAGACCCTCATCAATGTCCAGATCGGTGATCTGGTCGCTGTGGATCACGATGACGCGGTTGGTGCCGCCCTCGGCCAGCACCCGCACCGCCTCGTAGCCCATGCGGGTGGCGATGACGCGATCCTTGGCGGTGGGGCTACCGCCCCGCTGGATGTGGCCCAGAATGGTAACGCGGGGATCCAGACCCAGCTCGTTTCTGATCTGGTCGCCCACTTTCATGGCGCTGACGCAGCCCTCGGCCACCACGATCATGAAGTTGGTCTTGCCCAGCAGGCGGGCCTGACGGATCTTTTCGGCCACGTGGGCTTCAAAGTCGTACTCCGTCTCCGGCACCAGCACCGCCGTGGCGCCCACGGCCAGACCCACGTACAGCGCCAGATAACCGGCGCGGCGGCCCATGACCTCCACCACGGAGCAGCGCTCGTGGGACTGCATGGTGTCACGCAGCTTGTCAATGCACTCCACCGCCGTGTTGGCGGCGGTATCAAAGCCGATAGTGTAGTCGGTGCAGACGATGTCGTTGTCGATGGTGCCGGGGATGCCCACCACGGAGATGCCCCACTTGCTCAGATCCTGTGCGCCGCGGAAGGTACCGTCGCCGCCGATGGCCACGATGCCGTCCAGTCCCAGCAGTTTGCAGGTGTTAAAGGCCTTTTCCTGTCCCTCTTTGGTGCGGAACTCCTCGCTGCGGGCGGTATAGAGCATGGTGCCACCCCGGTTGATGATGCGGCTGACGCTGGAGCTGTCCAGCTTGACAAAATCGCCGTTGATCAGGCCCTGCCAGCCGCGGCGGATACCCACTACCTCGATGCCCCGGCTCAGAGCGCTGCGGGTCACGGCGCGGATGGCGGCGTTCATACCGGGCGCGTCGCCGCCGGAGGTCAGCACGCCGATGCGTTTTACTGCGTTTTCCATATTACATACACCTCTTATTATTGTATAAGATAGTTTGCCATCAATTTTATTCCATGATGCAGTATACCACAAACTGTGGGACAAGACAACCGTTGAAATACAGGGCGGCTTGTGCTAAAATAATGAAAAATATGTCACAAGGAGAGATCCCATGCATCCGCAGTTTCAAGAGCTGACCCCCAAATGGTTCAACCGCGCCAACGTCTATACCGGCTCTATCGGTGATTTCCGCTATCGCTTTGCCACCGATAAAAAGGAGAGGATCCTTCACGCGGCGGTGTACACCGTGTACTGCTATGAGGCCGCCAAGGACGTGCAGGAGCAGGATTTTCCATGGGATGAGGACGGCGTCGCCGCGCTGAAGGGTTGGCTGCAGGAGAAATATGAGGCGTTCTGCGGGAAATAGCCGCATTACCATTCGTCCGCTGCACCATTATCATACGGGATGGGTTCCACCCCTCCCGTTCGGTATACGGTATGCCATCGATAAACGGCGGGCGGGGTAGAACCCCGCCCCTACGCACCGGTTAACGATAGAACTCCGTAGGGGCCGACGACTCTGTCGGCCCTATCGGAAATACACCGGCCATCGTCAGGGCCGACAGGGTCGTCGGCCCCTACAAACCATTCATCGCACCCGCTGCAAACGCCCCAATAACCAACACATTCCCACCCCAAAGAAAGGACTCATCATGTCACAACATTTCCCCTGCTACTCAGCGGTGTTCCCTCTGCTGCTGAGAGAGCGTAACGGCAAGCGGGAGGTACTGCTGCACCGCCGCCACAATACCGGCTATATGGATGGCAAATGGGACATCGCCGGCTCCGGCCACGTGGACGAGGGCGAGACCGCCCGTCAGGCCCTGGCCCGCGAGTGCAGCGAGGAACTGGGCATCTGCGTCCGCCCGGAGGACGCGGAATTTGCTCACGTGTGTCACCGGCTGGGCAAGGAGGGCGACCGCACCTATTACGACCTCTATTTCTTTGTCCACGCCTACGAGGGCACCCCCGCCATCATGGAGCCCAACAAGTGCGACGGTCTGGACTGGTTTCCGCTGGACGCCCTGCCGGAGGACATGATCGACTTCCGCCGTCTGCATCTTCATCAGTCCTTGCGGGGCGAGATATACGACGAACTGTTTTAGCGCAAAAAATGCACCCGTATGCGGGTGCATTTTTTTGCAGTTTTATTGGTACATAAACCCCCGTTATCGGTACATTAACCGGCCTTTTGGGGGCGGTTTTTCCCCTTAATTCTCCCGCAGGGTGCCGTCGATGTTGACGGTGACTACCTGCCAGGGAATAAACTTTCCGCTGTTTTGCAGCGCCGTCCTGGCGGCAAACTCCAGCCCGCCGCAGCAGGGCACCTCCATCCGGACGATAGTCAGAGATCTTATATCGTTATCCCGGATAATCTCCGTCAGCTTTTCCGTGTAGTCCACGCCGTCCAGCTTGGGGCAGCCGATGAGGCAGACCTTCCCTGCCAGAAAGCGGCGGTGAAAATCGCCGTAGGTAAAGGCGGAGCAATCCGCCGCCACCAGCAGCGACGCGCCGTCAAAGTACGGGGCCCGGGTAGGAACCAGCTTGATCTGCACCGGCCAGTTGCTCAGCTGGCCCTCCGGCGCAGCGGAGACCGCTGCCGGAGCCGCTTTATGCTGCATCTGGCGCATGGCGGCGCCGGGACAGCCGGTGTGGGCGGGGCGTTCCTTGGCCGCCTTGGCGGAGAGCACGGCGGCCTCGTCATAGGCGGGCGCTTCCCGCTCTTCAAAGGTGATGGCGTTGGTATGGCAGGCGGGCAGGCAGTCGCCCAAACCGTCGCAGTAATGCTCGTGCAGCAGCTTGGCCTTGCCGTTCACCAGGCCGATGGCTCCCTCGTGGCAGGCATTGACGCAGGCGCCGCAGCCGTCGCACTTCGCTTCGTCGATATGGATGATCTTGCGGATCATGGACATGACCTCCTCGTTGAATTCTGATGGCAGTATACCGCCGCGGGGCCGTTTCGTCTGTTGCAAATGCCACACTTCCAGTGAAATTCCGCGGTTTTTGACGGTAATGGGGGAAATTGCTGGATTTCCTAAAGCCGATTTGCAAAAATTTGCAGGAAATTTTGCAAAAAATGGCAAGCCGCTGTCTTTTTTTCCCAAAAAGAAACCAGTCAAAATCAGTCGTTTTTTGTTGCAATGTACAGCAGGGTATGTTAAAATTAACAATTGGTTAACACTTTGCTGTTTTGATGTGATGAACAAGTCAAGCCGCCGGATACATCCCTGTCCCCGTACAGACGCATGCATTTGGCGGTTATTTGTAAGGATTGGAGTGGAGAACGACAACAATGATCATGTGTGTGTTTTTGTTTGCCCTGTGGCTGCTGCTGAACGGGCGGATCACGGTGGAGATCTGCGTATTCGGCGTGGTGATCGCCGGGGCGGTATACGCTTTCTGCGTATACGCGCTGGGGTATCATCCCAGCCATGAAAAGCGGCTTTTGAAGCGGCTGGGCGGCTATGTGGTATACGTGGCCGTGCTGATCTGGGAGATCGTGAAGGCCAACCTGGCGGTCATCAAGATCATTCTGGTGCCGCCCCACAGATACCACCCCGCCATCGTGCGGCTGCGGGTGCCCTTTGAGAAAAATATTTCCCGGGTGATACTGAGCAATTCCATCACCCTGACGCCGGGCACCGTCACGATCGAGCAGAATGGCGATGATTTTCTGGTGCTGTGTCTGGACAAGGAAAGCGCCGAGAGCATCCCCGATTGGAACCTGACGCGGATGCTGCGGAAGATGGAGGGCGAAGAATGGAACTGACGATCCAACAATGCTACAGCTATCTGTTCTGGGGCGTGCTGGCGGCGCTGGCCCTGTGCGTGATCGCGGTGCTGGTGTATATTCTGAAAGCGCGCCTGACGGTAGACCGCATCATCGGCATCAACCTGATCGGCACGCTGGTGGTTATTATTATCTGCGCCCTGACCTATCTGCTGGGGGAGGACTATCTGGCGGACATCGCCGTGATCTATGTGGTCATGTCCTTCATCGCCGTGATGATGCTGTGCCGCATTTACATCAACCTGTATGACCGCAGGCGAAAGGAGAGGGAACAGCATGATCGGTGAATGGATCCGTTTCGGCCTGTGTGCCGTGTTTATCCTGGCGGGACTGTTTATCATGGTGGTGTCCATCATTGGCCTGTACCGCTTCGATTTTGCCCTGAACCGTATCCACGCCGCGGCGCTGGGCGACACCCTGAGCCTTCTGCTGTTCACCATCGGCATTCTGATCGCCGTGGGGTTCCACGCCGTGGCGTGGAAGCTGGTGCTGGTGCTGGTGCTGCAATGGCTGACTTCACCGCTGAGCAGCCATATGCTGAGCATGTTTGAATACCGCGCCGATGAAAACCTCAGTGAGCATATGGATCTGAGCGACGCGGAGTTCCACACGGAGGAGACGGAAGCAGAGGAGGTGACCGCCAAATGATGACAACATTCCGCCTGATCCTGCTGATCGGGCTGATCGTGTGCGCCGCGGCTACGGCGCTGACCAAAAAGCCCATGCAGGCGGTCATTATCTACATGGCCTACTCCGTCATCATGTCGGTAATCTGGATCATGCTGGAGTCCCCCGATCTGGCCATTACCGAGGCGGCGGTGGGCGCGGGCATCACCAGTCTGCTGCTGTTTTTGACGCTGCGGCGGCTGAACCTCATCGACCGCGACGAGGAGCACCGCAAGCATGAGGAGGAATCCCTGCGCCAGCACGCTGCGCTGGAGGAGCAGCGGAGAGAGGAGGACGGCCATGGCGAATGAAAAGAATTTCTTCCGCCGCTGGCTGGCGGGTCAGGTGGACTGGTCGGCCATGCTGGAGCAGGAAAAGCCCGCCAAGAAGGAGGCCGCCGACCCCTATAAGCCCCGCTATGACGCGGACGAGGCCCGCCAGACACTGGAGCGGGGGCAGATCGCCTATACGGTGCTGGCTATTGTGGCGTGCATCGTCTTTGCCGCGTTCATGCTGCTGACGGTGGCGAACCTGCCGGAGTACGGCAGCGCCGACGCCCCCACCGTCAATGAGGTGGCGGAACGCTATGTGGAAAAGGGCACGGAGGAGACCGGCGCGGTGAACACCGTGGCGGGCATGATCCTGGACTACCGTGCTTTCGATACGCTGGGCGAGTCCTTCGTGCTGTTCACCGCCATGTGCGCCGTAACCATGCTGATGAACGCCCCGGGCAAGCGCCGTGTGCGGAAGCTGGACTATGAGGTGCTGGACTACTATCAGGATCCCATCATCCGCACGGTGTGTAAATTCGTGATCCCCATTATTCTGGTGTTCGGCGTGTATATTCTGCTGAACGGACATCTGTCCCCGGGCGGCGGCTTCTCCGGCGGGGCCATCATGGCATCGGCGCTGATCATCTACGGTCTGGTATGGGGCGGTGAGCGGGCCTCCAAGGCCATTCCCGCCAAGGTGCTGAAGATCATCGTGCTGTGCGCGCTGGGCTTTTACGCCTGCTCGAAGACGTATTCCTTCTTCACCGGCGCCAACCATCTGCACTCCATCATCTCCCCGGGCGTGCCGGGGCGGATCCTGTCCGCGGGACTGATCCTGCCGCTGAATGTGGCGGTGGGCTTTGTGGTGTGCTGCACGATGTATAGCTTTTACATGTATTTCCAAAGGGGGGAGCTGTAAATGAACAACATGTTTACCCACCTGACGGAGAATTACGAGGCCTGCGTGGCGGTGATCCTGTTCGCCATCGGCATGTGCATGCTGCTGTTTGACAAGAATCTGCTGAAAAAGGTCATCGGACTGGACATCATGGACAGCGGCACCTTCTTGCTGCTGGCGGATCGGGGCTATATCACCGGACGCACCGTGCCCATTGTCACCGACGGGGTGACGGATATGGCCAACTATATCAACCCCATTCCCGCCGGACTGGTGCTGACGGGCATCGTGGTGTCGGTCAGCGTGTCGGCGCTGATGCTGAGTCTGACTATCCGCATTTATAAAAAGTACCACACGCTGGATATGGACACCCTGTATGTGATGATGTCCGACCGGCGGAAGGGAGGGCGCGTATGAATCTCATACAAAACTTCCCCTTCTTCTCCATCATTCTGTGCCTTTTGTGCGCTGTGACTACCTTTGTGGCGGGCGACAAATGGGGCCGGCGGCTGACTATCGGGCTGCTGTCCGTATCCATCGTACTGCAGAGCTGCGTGCTGTGGTTCTGCGCCAGCAATAACATCAGCTACGCCTACATGATGGGTCACTTCCCCGCCCCCTGGGGCAACGAGATCGCCGCAGGGGTCATCGAGCCGCTGATGGCGCTGCTGTTCTCGGTGGTGCTGCTGCTGAGCGTGCTGGGCGGCATGGATCGCATTTTGAAGGACATCCCCGACAAGCGCCGCCATCTCTATTGGAGCATGGTGGATCTGACGCTGGTATCGCTGCTGGCGCTGTCCTATACCAACGATATCTTCACGGGGTATGTGTTTATCGAGATCTGCACCATCGCCTCCTGCGCACTGCTGTCGGCGCGGGACAAGGGGCGGGCGCTGATCGCCTCGGCCCGCTATATGGTGTTTGCGCTGGTGGGCTCGGGACTGTTTTTGATCGGTGTGATCTATACGTACTCCATCACCGGCCATCTGCTGTTCCCCCAGCTGCACGACACCATCGCCGCGCTGTGGGCAGAGGGGACGTACCGCTTCTCCATGACGGTGGCTATCGGGCTGATGACGGCGGGGCTTGCCATCAAGTCCGGACTGTTCCCCTTCCACTTCTGGATGCCGGACACCTATGGCCGGGCCACGCCCGCGTCCTCCGGTATTCTGTCGGGTGTGGTGTCCAAGGCGTATATCCTGCTACTCATCAAGATCATCTATCGGGCGGTGGGTATTGAGGTATTTGCGGCCAGCGGTATTCAGGCGGTGCTGCTGATCTTCGGCATTGCCGGCATGATCGTGGGCTCCATCTCCGCCATTCGCTCCAAGCGGCTGGTAACCATGGTGGCGTATTCCTCCGCCGCCCAGATCGGCTATATCTATATGGGGCTGGGCATGGGAACTCAGGCGGCGCTGCTGGCGGCGTTTCTGCACATCTTCTCCCACGCGCTGACAAAACCCATGCTGTTTTTGTCCTCCGCCCAGCTGGCGGAGGTATCCGGCGGGCATATGGACTTTCCCAGCCTGCAGGGGGCGGGGCACCGCAATGTGACGGCGGGCGTGCTGTTTACGGCGGGCGCGTTGAGCATGGTGGGCGTGCCGCTGTTTATCGGGTTCATCCCCAAGCTGCAGTTCGCTCAGGCAGCCTTTGCCATGACGTGGCAGAAGTGGCCGGTGCTGCTGGCGCTGGCGGTGTCCACGCTGCTGAACGTGCTGTATTTCCTGTACACCGCCATGGTGCTGTGGCTGCCCCAGAAGGAGGGCACGGTGCTGCGCGGGGAGACGCCCGCGTGGTACAAGATGATCCCCGCGGCGGCACTGCTGGTGATCGGCCTCGTCATCGGCGTACATTCCGCACCGCTGACGGCGCTGCTGCAGCAGGGCTTCGGCCTGTTCTGCCAGTATTAAGGAAAGGAGTGGATTGTGTCATATGTTATATTTGATCCTTCTGCTGCCCTTCCTGCTGGGGATCGGCTGTGCCTTCTGCAAGGAGGAGAACGCCAGGCGTCTGACTCCCGTGCTGGCGGCGGCGCAGGCCGCGCTGACGGCGCTGGTGATCTATGCCGCCGTCTCCGGCCGCGACTGGGCCACCAGCGTGGTGTATCTCACCGAGTCGCTGACCTTCTCATTGAAAATGGATGGCGTGGCAGCGGTGTTCGCCGTGGTGACGGCGGTATGCTGGCTGCTGACTATCCCCTATGCCGCCGTGTACATGCCCCACAGCGGGGGCGAGCCGCGGTTTTACGTGTTCCTGTTCACCACTGAGGCGGTGCTGCTGGGCACCGCGCTGGCAGCGGACATGGTGACGCTGTACTTATTCTATGAGCTTACCACCCTGTGCAGCGCGCCGCTGGTGCTGCACGAGCTGAAGAAAAAGGCCATTATCGGCGCTTACAAGTACCTGTTCTACTCGGTGGGCGGCGCGTTTGTGGCACTGTTCGGTGTGGTGGTGCTGTACTTCCACTGCGGTTCGCTGTCCTTTACGGCGGGCGGCACCATGACGGAGGCCACGCCCCTGACGCTGACGGCGGTGTTCTGCATGATTTTGGGCTTTGGCGCCAAGGCGGGACTGTTCCCCCTGCACAACTGGCTGCCCAGCGCCCATCCCGCCGCGCCCGCGCCGGCATCGGCGCTGCTGAGCGGTCTGATCGCCAAGGCTGGCGTCATCGCCGTGCTGCGTACCATCTTTTTCACCGCGGGAGCTGGGCTGCTGCGGGGTACGTGGGTGCAGACGGTATGTCTGATTCTGGTTCTCATCTCCATTTTCATGGGCTCCTTCATGGGCTGTCTGGAAAAGGAGCTGAAAAAGCGGCTGGCGTATTCCAGTATCTCCCAGATCTCCTATGTACTGCTGGGCCTGTTCATCCTGTCGCCTGACGGGTTCACCGGTTCCATGCTGCAGCTGTTCTTCCATGCGGCGGCCAAGATCGCCATTTTCCAGTGCGCCGGCTCCATTATCCTGCTGGCCCACAAAACGCGGGTGGACGAGCTGCGGGGACTGGGACGGCGGATGCCGGTGACATTCATCTGCTTCGCGCTGGTGTCGCTGTCGCTGGTGGGCATCCCGCCCTTCGGCGGATTTTACAGCAAGTGGTATCTGGCTACGGCGGCGCTGGAGGCACTGCCGGGCGCGCTGGGCTATCTGGTGCCGGTGACGCTGATCCTATCGGCGCTGTTCACCGCCGGATATCTGTTCCCGCCGGTGATCTCCGCCTTCTTCCCCGGCCATGATACCGAGGGGCTGGAGCTATCCCCCATCCACGAGCCCGCGGGCATTGTGGTACCGCTGGTGATCTTCGCGGCGGTCTGTGGACTGATGGGTCTGTTCCCCAACGGCGTACTGTCGGTGATGGAATCCATCGCCGGAGCCATTGCGTAAGGGAGGTGTGCTGATATGAATGGAATTTTGCTTTGTCTGCCGGTGTTCCTGCCCATCGTGGCGGGTCTGGCGGCCTACTTCATCCCCTTCCGCACAGATCGGGGACGGCACACCCTGTACGGCGTGATTATCGGAGCTACCACCATTCTGGCGTGGCTGGCGATCCTACAGTGTGACGGCTCCAGCTTTACATTTTTACGGTTCACGGACTCCCTGCACTTCACTCTCCGCATGGACGGGGCGGCGAAGCTGTTCGCGGGGCTGTCCGCCTCCCTGTGGCCCTTTACCATGGTATACGCCTGGGACTACATGAAGCACGAGGGCCACAAGCCCATGTTCTGGGCGTTCTTTACGGCATCCTTCGGCGTGACGCTGGGCATCGCCTTTGCCGCCAATATGATGACTATGTACCTGTTCTATGAGCTGCTGACACTGGCGACGATCCCGCTGGTGATGCACGCCATGACAAAGCAGGCCATTCAAGCGGGCGTGAAATACGCCGCCTACTCCATCGCGGGCGCGGCGCTGGCCTTTATCGGCATGGTGTTCCTGATCGTCAACGACGCCCAGGAGTTTGTCCAGGGCGGCCATCTGGCGGGGTATACCGGCAATATGGATCTGCTGCTGAGCGTGTTCGTGCTGGCCTTTGTGGGCTGCGGCGTCAAGGCCGCCATCTGGCCCATGCACAGCTGGCTCATCAGCGCCGCCGTGGCACCCACGCCGGTGACGGCGCTGCTGCACGCGGTGGCGGTAGTCAAGGCGGGCGCATTCGCCTGCATCCGATTGACCTATTTCACCTTTGGTGTGGACATTCTCTACGGCACGTGGGGGCAGTACACGGTGATGGCCCTTGCCATGATTACGGTGGTATTCGGCTCCGCCATGGCGCTGAAACAGCGGCACTTCAAGCGGCGGCTGGCCTATTCCACCGTGTCCAACCTGAGCTATATCCTGCTGGCTGTGGCTTTTATGAACGCCATTGGCATGATCGCCGCCTTTATGCATCTGATCGTTCACTCGGTGGTGAAGATCATGGCCTTCTTCTGCGCCGGCAGCGTGCTGCACTACGCCCATCGGGAGTATGTCAGCGAGCTGGAGGGGCTGGGCAAGCGGATGCCCCTGACCTTCGCTTGCTTCACGGTGGCTGCCTGCGCGTTGACGGGCATCCCGCCCTTCAACGGCTTTGTCAGCAAGTGGTACATCGGTCTGGCGGCGGTGAGCGGGAACAGTACAGCCTCGTATCTGGGCTTTATCGCCATCCTCATCTCCGCGCTGCTGACGGCCATCTACATGTTCCAGGTGGTGGTGAAGGCCTGGTTCCCCACTGAGGGGACGGTGCTTCCCACCAAGGAGAGCGCCCATGAGGCGGGGCCCTTCATGATCGTGCCCATGCTGATCTTAGCGGCACTGTGCCTGCTGATGGGCCTGTTCCCCGATGTATTGCTTGATGTGATTGGAAAGGCGGTGGTTCACCCGTGACGACATTTGCTCTGTTGGCCGTTGTGCTGCTGCCGGTGCTGGCAGCGCTGGTCATCGCGGTGCTGCCGGATCGCCATGACGGCGGGAAACGGCTGGGCGCGCTGTCCATCGTGTTCACACTGCTGACGTTGCTTGCCATGGTGTACGTGGCCGTCACAGCGGACGGCAGTACCGTCACCGTGCCGGTGATGCGCCTGAGCTTCTGGGCCGGTGGGTTCCAGAAGCTGTACGGGCTGGTGGTATGCTTTATGTGGTTCGTCTCGGCGCTGCTGAGTCCCCAGTATTTTGACGGGCACCACCATTTGAAGCGGTATTATTTCTTCTTTTTGATCTGTCTGGGCTTCACGGCGGGCGTGTTTCTGTCCGCCGACCTGTACACCACCTTCCTGTTCTTCGAGCTGATGTCCCTCAGCTCCTATGTGTGGGTGGTACAGGAGGAGACGCCTGACGCCATGGACGCGGGCAAGACGTATCTGACCATTGCGGTTCTGGGCGGTCTGGTGACGCTGATGGGCCTGTTTTTGCTGTACAACGCCACCGGCACGCTGGTGATCGCGGAGCTGCACGACGCTGTGGCCGCCATGGAGCGGGGACGGCTATGGGCCGCCGCGCTGTGCATCCTGTTCGGCTTTGCCGCTAAGGCGGGCCTGTTCTCCCTGCATATCTGGCTGCCCAAGGCGCATCCGGTGGCGCCGGCTCCCGCATCGGCGCTGCTGAGCGGCGTGCTGACCAAGGCGGGTATCTTCGGCATCCTGCTGCTGACCGGTCAGGTGCTGGCGGGGGATCACAGCTGGGGCATGCTGCTTCTGGTGCTGGGCGCCATCACCATGGTGCTGGGCGCAGTACTGGCGGTGTTCTCCACCAATTTGAAGTACATTCTGGCCTGCTCCTCCCTGTCCCAGATTGGCTTTATCACCGTGGGAGCGTCCATGCTGTGCCTGCTGGGCGAGCATAACGCTCTGGCAGCCAACGGCACGGTGCTGTACATGATGAACCACTCGCTGGTGAAGCTGGTGCTGTTCCTGTTCGCCGGTGTGGTGTACTACAACACCCACGCTCTGGATCTCAACGACATCAAGGGCTTTGGCCGGGGCAAGCCGCTGCTGCACGTGCTGTTCCTGTGCGGTGCCTGCTCTCTGGCGGGTATTCCGGGGTTTCTGGGGTACTTGAGCAAGACGCTGGTTCATGAGGCACTGGTGGAATACGCCCACATGAGCGGCATGACTATCATCACTGTGGTGGAGTGGCTGTTCCTGTTCTCCGGCGGATTGACGGCGGCGTATCTAACCAAGATCTACGTTGCCATCTTCTGGCAGAAGGGCAAAGAGTACGGCAAGCAGTGGGGCAAGCCGCTGTCTGTCATCGCCCTGTGTCTGGCGGCGGTGGCGCTGCCGGTACTGGGGGTAACGCCCCACGGCATTGCCGAGCAGATCAGCGGCGCGACGCTGGACTTTACCGGCGGACATGCCTTCGACCACGCCATCCACTATTTCGCGTGGACGAATCTGAAGGGCGTGGTGATCTCGCTGGCTATCGGCATGATCGTGTATTTCCTGTTTATCCGCACGGTGCTGATGCGGAAGGACGGCTTCTATCTCAGCCGCTGGCCCAAGTGGCTGAGTCTGGAGGAGAGCGTGTACAAGCCCTTCTTCCGCGCGCTGTTCGCGGTGGTGGGCGTGGTGTGCCGCGTGGCCTGCGATGCCTTTGACGTGGTGGTGCTGGCGGTGCAGCGGGTGCTGCTGCGGTACAGCAAGGAGAAGGAGGTACAGTCCTACTCTCCGCTGGTGCAGGCCATCGCCCGCCAAAGCGGCGACAAATCCCCCCAGGAGACTGCCGACCGGCTGGACACCAAGCGGGACGTGCTGGATCGTATGACCCACAGCTTGTCCTTCGGCCTGCTGATGACATGTCTGGGGTTGTGCGTGGTGCTGATGGTCGTGATCTGCCACGTGTTCTAAAAATTCTGGCGAAAAGTCTGACGACTTTTCTGCCAAATTAAGATTTCGCTCCGACCCGCGTTCGCCCGCACACATCGTGTGCGGGCGAACGCTCTCTCCGCGCAAAGTGTTTTTGCCACGCACATGTCGCGGCAAAAAAACAATCCGAATGATTCGCCGCCTGCGGGCGGCGAACTCTGCGAGGCCGTTTCGACGAGTTAAAACCCCCGGGGTTTCCAAATGGAAACCCCGGGGGTTTTATGTAGCTTTCTTACACGAACAGCAGGATCGCCGCCGCGATGGCGATGACCGCGCCCACGGCGCTGATGACGCCGTAGATCTTGCGGGATTCAGGGTCGTACTTCTCTTTGGACAGGTAGTACAGGCCCGCGCCCAGGATCAGCACACCGATGACGATGGCGATGATTTTGATGACCATTTGATTTTCCTCCGATGTTTTATTTCTTTTTCCAGTTCACCAGGAATGCCGAGTTGGTGATGACCAGCACGGAGCCGGCGTTATGTACCAGCGCGCCCACCACCGGATCCAGTGTGCCGATGATGGCAAGAACGATGGCCACGAAGTTCAGCAGCATGGAGAACGTCATGTTCAGCCGGATGGTGGTCATCATCCGGTGGGACAGGGCGATCAGGTGGGGCAGCTCCTTCACCTCGTCGTCCACCAGGGCGATGTCCGCTGCGTCCACGGCGATGTCACTGCCCACGCCGCCCATGGCGATGCCTACTTCCGCGCGTTTCAAAGCAGGCGCGTCGTTGACGCCGTCGCCGATCATGCAGACTCTTTGACCCGCCGACTGGTATTCGTCAATGGCCGTCAGCTTGTCCTCCGGCAGGCAGTTGGCCCGCAGGGCACTGATATGCAGCTTGTCCGCAATGGCGCGGGCGGCGTTTTCATGGTCTCCGGTCAGCAGTACCGGCTGGACACCCAATGCCGACAGGGCGGCGATCATATGGACGCTCTCCTGCCGCAGCGTGTCGGACAGGGCGATGTAGCCGGCATAGACGCCGTCCACCGCCAGATAGGTGACTGTGCAGCCCCGGGCCAGCTCCTCCGCTCCCTCCGCGGCCAAGGGGATGCCTTGCTCCCCCAACAGCGCCGGATTGCCCGCCAGCAGGCTGTGGCCATCCACCTGCGCACTGATGCCCCGTCCGGGAAGCATGCGGAAGGAGTCGGCCGCCATCAGGGGCAGGCCCGCCTTGCGGGCGCCCCGCACGATGGCCTTACCGAGGGGATGCTCCGAGAGCTGCTCGGCACAGGCAGCCAGACGGTACAGCTCCTGCCGGGGCACCTCCGGCCGGACGCTGACTATCGACACCACTTCCGGCGTGCCATAAGTCAGGGTGCCGGTCTTATCAAAGGCCGTCACCAGGCCGATGATAGCCTCCAGCACGATGGGAACGCCGCACAGGATAATGGCGATCCACGCCATATCAAAGGACAGGGGCTGCCATTTCAGCAGGCTGGCCAGCACCGCCAGACCGGAGATCACCAGCAGTGTCACATCCTTTTTGATACCGCCCCATTCCAGCAGTTCTTCCAATTTTTTCATCAGTGCGTTCATAAATATCGGCTCCTTTTATACCGTACAGGGTATGGGTATAATATACCCGTTGGGGTATTGTTGTCAAGAGGAAAGCGGCACAATGGCAGGAACAAAATTGTGGGCACCGCAACAGGAAATCCGGTTTCCTTGCCTCCCCTGTGTAAGGGGAGGTGGCAAAAATCTTTGATTTTTGACGGAGGGGTTGTCGTATGACGGACAATCCCCCAGTCAGCTTCGCTGACAGCCCTCTTTACACAAGGGGGCCGAATTACGGATTCCCTGCTGCGGTACCCAAAATTTCGTTGCGGCATTTAAGCCGCCGAAATTTTGACCGCTGCCGCTTGCGTACCTCGCTTCATCTGCCACAGTCAGCGCTCGGATCGTTCCCCACGCCAATGTGTAGGGGCCGACGACTCTGTCGGCCCTCTCGGAAATGGTACAGTCAGCGTTAGGGCGGGCGAGTCGCCCGCCCCTACGGAGTTCTATCGTTAACCGGTGCGTAGGGGAGGGGCTCTGCCCCTCCCGCTCGATTTACGTCGGCGTTTTCATTTAACGGCGGGCGGGGTAGAACCCCGCCCCTATGAACGGTCTGTCTCACCGCTCCGCAAAAAAAGAAGGAGCTTTCGCTCCTTCTTTCCCCTGTTTTTTATCCCATATTGGAAAACCGCTCCACGGCTTTGGTGAAGCTCTCAATAGTTTTGTCCGCATCGCCGTGCTGGATGCCGTCGCGGACGCAGTGCTTGATGTGACCCTCCAGCACCACCTTGCCGCAGCCGTGCAGGGCGGACTTGGCGGCGTTGATCTGAGCCAGCACATCCTCGCAGGGCACATCCTGGTCGATCATGCGGTCGATGGCCTGCACCTGACCGATGATCTTTTTCAGACGGCGGTGCAGGTTATCTGAATCCATACATTGTTTCATACTCGTTCCTCCATACTGTATGGGGTATGATGAATTATACCGCCCTCCTGCCGGATTGTCAAGCCGCCCCTTGCAATGGCGGCCATTGTGTGGTATTCTGACGGGGAAACGAAAACCAAAAGGAGGCACCTGATATGAGTGAAAAAAGTAAGCTGAGCAAAGCGCTGTTGTACGCACCGGAGAACGGCTATGACCGGCTGCCGGAGGGCGAAAAGGCCGCCATGCACGACTATTGCGAAGCCTACAAGGACTTTTTGAACCACGGCAAGACGGAGCGGCTGTGTGTGGAATACTGCATTGAACTGGCGAGGGCACAGGGCTTTGTGGAGTTTCAGCCGGGCATGGCGCTGAAGACCGGTGACAAGGTATACTGCAACAACCGCGGCAAGGGCATCATGCTGGCGGTGATCGGTCAGGAGCCCCTGAGCGAGGGCGCCAACATTGCCGCCGCCCACACCGACGCACCCCGCCTGGATCTGAAACCCCGCCCCCTGTACGAGGAGGCGGAGATGGCCTATTTCAAGACCCACCACTACGGAGGTATCCGCAAATACCAGTGGGTCACCATTCCGCTGGAGCTGCACGGCGTGGTGACGCTCTCGGACGGCACGGTGCTGCCCGTCCACATCGGCGACAAGCCGGAGGATCCTCAGTTCATCATCAACGATCTGCTGCCCCATCTGGGCCGTGAGCAGGGCAAAAAGCCACTGAACGAGGCCATTCCCAGTGAGAGCCTGAACATTCTCATCGGCTCGGAGCCGGTGGCGGATCAGGAGGAGAAATCCCGCTTCAAGCTGGCGGTGATGCAGCTGCTGCATGAGAAGTACGGCATGGTGGAGGAGGATCTCATCTCCGCCGAGCTGGAAGCCGTACCGGCGGGCATGGCGCGGGATGTGGGCTTTGACCGCAGCTTCATTGCCAGCTACGGCCACGATGACCGGGTGTGCGCCTATGCGGAGCTGGCGGGCCTGTTTGACGCCAAAAACCCCCGGCGCACCGCCGTGTGCATCTTCGCCGACAAGGAGGAGATCGGCAGCGAGGGCGTGTCCGGCATGCTGTCCGCCGCCTTTGACAAGTTCATGGGCGAGCTGTGCGACACCCAGGGCGTGCTGCTGCGGGACTGCTTCGCCAAGTCCTTCTGCGTCAGCGCCGACGTGACCGCCGCCTACGATCCCAACTTTGCCGAGGTGTATGACAAGCGGAACGCCGCCTTTATCAACTACGGCGTGGGGCTGTGCAAGTACACCGGCGCGGGCGGCAAGTCCGGCGCGTCCGATGCCAGCGCCGAGGTGGTGGGCAAGCTGCGGCGCCTGCTGAACGAGGAAAACGTGTTCTGGCAGATGGCGGAGCTGGGCAAGACCGACGCCGGCGGCGGCGGCACCGTAGCCAAGTTCATGGCTCAACGGAACATCGACACCATCGACGCGGGCGTGCCGGTGTTGAGCATGCACGCCCCCTATGAAACGGTGGCGAAGCTGGACTGCTATATGACCTACCGGTGCATGAAGGCGGTATTTGAAAAGGCGTGACACTCGTTCAAGATCCACCCTCAAGTTGAGGGTGGATTTTTTCTGCTCTTTGTGGTAGGATGGTGGCAATAAATACAGGAGGTCGACCCATGAAAAAACGACTGACCGCGTGGCTGTTGGCGCTGATGATGGCGCTGACGTTGGTGGGCTGCGGCGACTTCAGCGCTACTCCGGTCATTACCGGCGAACGGAACGAACAGCCGCGGCAGGAGCAGCAGGAGATGCTGCCGGAAGATGGTGCGCAGACGCCCGCTGTACCGGAGGACGGCGACAGCGATACCCCCGCCATCGACGAGGACGGCAGCTACACCAGCAAGGAGGATGTGGCGCTGTACATCCACACCTATGGCCATCTGCCGGAGAATTTCATCACCAAGAAGGAGGCCCAGACCCTGGGCTGGAGCGGCGGTTCGCTGGAGCCCTACGCCCCGGGGAAGTGCATCGGCGGCAGCCGATTCGGCAACTATGAGGGGCTGCTGCCGGCGGCCGACGGTCGCACCTACACCGAGTGCGACATCGACACGCTGGGAGCCAACAGCCGGGGAGCCAAGCGGATTGTGTTCTCCAACGACGGCCTTGTGTATTACACAGGCGACCATTATGAGAGCTTCGAGCTGCTGTACGGGGAGGAATGAGGATGCGAGTGGTATTGGATGGCGGCAGCGTGGGCAACCGCGAGATGCTGCATCAGACGCTGGCGGCACTGCTGCGGCTGCCGGACTGGTACGGCGGCAATCTGGACGCGCTGCACGACTGTTTGACAGACATTACAGCGCCTACCGAACTGGTGATCCGCAGCGGCGCGGCGCTGGAAGCGGCGCTGGGCGGCTATGCCGCCGCGCTGCGGCAGGTATTGGCGGACTGCATGGCGGAAAACGAGGCGTTTTCCGTTGTGTGGGAGGAGTGATGCACAGGGGGCGTCCCCCCTGCCAACCGCCGGACACCACAGATAAAAACCACCGCCGCCCAGTGGGCGGCGGTGGTTTTTACAATTTGCTTAAATATACCGCTGGGTAGTCACGTCGAACACACCGCGGGTTGTCACGCGGAGGGTGGGGATCACCGGCAGCGCCATGAAGCTGAGGGTCATGAAGGGGTCGATATTCCGATTGACACCGGCGGCGAAGGCTTTCTCCTTGGCGTCCTCCAGCTTGCGGTTCACCTCTACCAGCGGCTCATCGCTCATGATACCGGCCACGGCCAGGGGCACCTGGGCAGTGACCTGACCGTCGCTGGCTACCACGATGCCGCCGTTGAGAGCCACCACCTGATTGGCAGCAAAAGCCATATCCTCCTCGTTAGCGCCCACCACGATGATATTATGGCTGTCGTGGCTGATGGAGGTAGCCACCGCGCCGTGCTTCAGACCGTAGCCCTTGATGAAGCCCAGGCCGATGTGGTGGGTGTTCTTATGCCGCTCGATCACGGCGATCTTAAGAATGTCGTAGTCCATGTCGATACGGTCGGTATAACCGCAGTCAGTGGTGGTGATCTCGCCGTCCACCATGCTCAGCACGGCGTGGGGGCGGTTGTCGGTAAAATCGGCGGCGGTCAGCGCAGACACGTGGAAGGTATGATGGGCACGCTCCATCAGGTAGGGATCCACCTCCGGTACGGGGAAGTCCGTCACCTGGCCGTTCTCACACATGAGGACGCCGCGCTTATAGACCTTCTCAATGTTGAAGTGCTGGAAATCGTCAATGATCACAAAGTCGCCCAGATAGCCGGGGGCGATGGCGCCGCGGTTGTTCAGCAGGAAGTAGCGGGCGGCGTTGTGGCAGGCGGCCTTGATGGCGGTGATGGGTTCCACACCCAGGGAGATGGCCTTTTTCACGATGTAGTCAATATGGCCTTTTTCCAGCAGGTCGTTGGGATGCTTGTCGTCGGTGCAGAACATGCAGCGCTCCACATACTTGTCGCACAGCAGCGGCACCAGCGCCTCCAGATTGCGGGCGGCGGTGCCCTCGCGGATCATGATGAACTGGCCCCGCTGCAGCTTGGCGATGGCATCGTTCAGGTCGTGGCACTCGTGGTCGGAGTAGACGCCGGCGGCCACATAGGCGTTCAGGTCGTTGCCCACCAGATCCGGTGCGTGGCCGTCGATCTTCTTATGGTGGGCCTGGCTGGCCACGATTTTGGACACCACGTCCGCGTCACAGTGGATGACACCGTAGGAGTTCATCATCTCGGCAAGACCCTGCACCCGGGGGTGATCGTAGAAGGAGTCGATGGCACGGTAGTCCAGATTGGCGCCGGATTCGTCCATGGGCGTGGCGGGCACACAGGAGGGCAGCATGAACCGCACATCCACCGGCAGATCCTCCGTGGCCTGCAGCATGTACTCGATGCCGTCGGTGCCCATGACATTGGCGATCTCATGGGGGTCGGTGATGACGGTGGTGGTGCCGTGGGGCAGCACAGCACGGGCAAACTCGCTGGGGCTGACCAGAGAGCTCTCCAGATGGATGTGCGCATCCACAAAGCCCGGCAGCACGATCTTACCGCTGACATCCACTTCCACGTTGCCGTGGTATTCGCCCATGCCCACGATCAGACCCTCAGCCACGGCGATATCGGCGTGGCACAGTTCGTTGGAGAAGACATTGACATAGGTGGCGTTTTTCAACACCAGATCCGCCGGACAACGGCCAGACGCCACCTCAATGACATGCAGCTTTTTGTTCAGCTTGCGGTTGATCTTGCCGGCATAGCTCTCTTTGACAGCCATATGTAAAACCTCCATATGATAAATTTTATTGATTTCTCATATTAGCACAATTTATTGAAAATGTCTATTTCAAATTCGTGGCAGTAAATGGGAAAGGATAAGAACAGATAATGACACAGCGCCGCCCCGAATCATCGGAGCGGCGCTGTTTGTCTATGTACTTATCCCTTCACCGTGCCATCGGCATTAAACACGGGCAGCTTCTCCAGGAACATGATGTCCTTGCGGTCTGCCGCGCCGCCCTCGGCCAGCACGGCGATCTTGGCCACCACCTCGCCGCCGGCCTTGTGTACCAGCGCCTCCATGGCCTTCAGGCTGCCGCCGGTGGAGATCACGTCGTCCATAATGACGATCTTCTTACCCTTGATCAGCTCCGCGTCGTCGCTGCCCAGATACAGCATCTGCTGGGCCAGGGTGGTGATGGACTGATCCGCCACGGAAATGGGGTTGGGCATATAGACCTTGGGGCCCTTGCGGGCGATGAAATACTTCTTGGCGTGGGACTGGCGGGCCATCTCGTGGATGAGGGGGATAGACTTGGCCTCGGCGGTAAAGAGGTAGTCGTATTCAATACCCTCCAGCCGCTTGAGCATGGCGGCGGCAGCGGCCTCGGTGATCTCTGCGTCGCCGAAGCAGATGAACGCGCCGATATAAAGGTCATCCGTTACCTTGCAGATGGGAAGTTCACGCTGCAGTCCGGCAATGGTCATGGTATAGGTCATTATCATAATCTCCTTTTCCCTGAATCGGTCGGGTAGGCATCCAGCCACTTTGTTATTATAAGGTATTGGCGAAAAATGTCAAGATGCCATAAGCAAAAACCACCCTCAAATTGTCAAAAACCGCAAACAGGTGTTGCGCTTTAAATGGTAAAACGACATTTTGCACAAATTTTCCTCTTGAATTTTTACTATCGCTTATCGGAGAATTCGCCCGTTTCCTCTTGAGAAATCCGGAAATCCGTGGTATCATCAAAAGCGATGGAATAGGGTCCGTCAAACGTTCCCCAAAAACTGAGGAATAAATTTTGAGGAGGCAAAAGATTATGAATGCTTATCTGGCAAGCGTGCTGGAAAATGTCAAGACCAAGCACGGCAATGAGCCCGAATTCGTCCAGACCGTTGAGGAAGTTCTGTCCTCTCTGGAGCCTGTGATCGAGAAGCACCCCGAGTATGAGAAGGTCGATCTGCTGGGCCGTATGGTCGAGCCTGAGCGTATGTTCACCTTCCGTGTTGTGTGGTGCGATGATAATGGCAATTGGCACACCAACCGCGGCTGGCGCTGCCAGTTCAACGGCGCGATCGGCCCCTACAAGGGCGGCCTGCGTTTCCAGAAGAACGTTTATGAAGGCATCATCAAGTTCCTGGGCTTCGAGCAGACCTTTAAGAACAGCCTGACCGGCCTGCCCATCGGCGGCGCCAAGGGCGGTTCCGACTTCGATCCCGCCGGCAAGTCCGACGC
>CAKTQM010000006.1 GCA_934597125.1 uncultured Oscillospiraceae bacterium | reverse complement strand
ACTTCATTCTACCAGAGCCTGCAAGCTATGTCTTCTTTTATGCGGTTTTCAATTTGCGCAAGTTATTGTACATTATCTCGCGCAAAGGTACAAAATTGCTACGAGGTCAAAAAAAAGACACCCCTTACGGGGTGTCTTTTCCCACAGCGACGCGGGGAGAGCGTCACTGTGCCCGATAGCAATTCACTGGCCGCACTTCCTGCCGAGCCAAACCATACCGGTCGCTCAGTCCTGTGGCTGCACACGGAAATTTCACAGAAATTATTGGACGGTGGGGCCTGCAAGCAGGCCCCGTCGTCCGGCAAAGGAGATAAGAAATGATAGAATCTACCATTTCCCGCTGATGCGGCTCATTGTATCCGCCAAGGCGGACATATCCTCGCGCAATTCCTTGATGGAAAATGCGATTTTCGCATTGGATGAAATATTGGGGAATCTTTCCGCATTTTTTCTTCCGGAGGCATCCGGAAGGCCGATGCAGGTCGGCATGATCTCCTGGGTAAACTGGTTCTGGAGCATATTCACCATGGCGTGGAGTTCCTTGATCTCATAGATATCTACCGGAACGCTTTTGCCCTTCAGCGTAATGCGCCCCACCTGCTGGCCCACCGTTACGCGGTCGCCCAGCAGCTCTCTTACTTTTCCGCTGACATAGACCTTGCCCGCCGGAGCCATGGCTTCGATTCGCGAAGCGGTATTGACCACGTCTCCGATGGCGGTATAGTCCATGCGCATCTCCGAGCCGATGTTGCCCACAATGGCATCGCCATAATGCACACCCACGCCATAGGCCAGCTTGCAGCCGTAAGCCTGCTCCACCTCATCGCTGAGCCTGTCCATCTGGCCAACCATGTCCATGGCGGCCTTGCAGGCCTGCCACACGGCATCCTTGCAGGGACGCACCGCGCCCCACACCGCCATGGTGCAGTCTCCCACGAACTTATCCACCGTGCCGTTGTTCTGCTGCACGCAGGTGCTTGTCATCGTCAGGTATTTGTTCAGGATATCCACAACGCCCTCTGGCGCTATGCGTTCCGAAAGTGCTGTAAAGCCGCGGATATCCACAAACAGTACCGCGATATCCGCATGTCTGCCGCCCTTGTTTGACCAGGATGACGCGCTGTTCGTATTCAGCAGGTCATCCAGGATCACCGGATCGAGATAGCGGCGGAACAGGCTGAGCATCCTGCGCTGGCCCTCCTGCGCGTGGATATAATGTATGATCAGCGCCAGCACCATGCTGACACTCATCTGCACCGGTATCCACAGCGGATGCACGACATAGCCGGCATCCTTCAGCGCTCCCGCCGCCACGATACTGATAATGCTTACCGCTATATACAGACACAGTCCCGAAAGTATGCTGGTGTGGAACAAAACATAGGACAGGATCGTAACCAGAACGAACAGCACGATCATCTGCATGGTGTCGTCCACCGTGATCATATCCCGCTGATTGAGCATCGCATCCAGCACATTGGCCTGATACTCCACGTTGTACATCCGCTGCGCCTTGTCGATGGAGGTGGCATAACTTTCCCCCTCCTCCACCAGATAGGATCCGATCAGGACGATGCGGCCCGCCAGATCCGACGGATCAAAATTACCGTCACAGATATCCGAAAGAGAATAAGTCAGATAGGCGCCGGGATGCGCTGTGTACTCCAGATACCAGAAGTCGTTAGTCAGCGAGGGCGCAAATGTCTCCTCCAGTCCGTGATACCCACAGTAAAGCTGGTACAGCCGCTCAGTCAGCGAGCACAGCGCACCACCCCGCTTCTCCTGTACGTGCCACAGATGCCGCCGCACGACACCGTCCCTGTCGCAAACGACATTGGTATGTCCCTGAAACGTGACCGCGGCCAGCTGTTCATACGGCCGCAGAATACTTTCTGCCGTCTGTCGCCCCGCACGATCCGCGCCGTTGGCAAACGCCCGTGTATCATAGAGAGCCCTGCATGCCGTCACCACGTTTCCCGCCTCGCGGCACGCCTCGGTCAACTCTGCGTCCCATTCGCTGTTTGTCTCGGCAGACAGCACCATGTCGATCCCGATGGCAGCGGGCTTCCGCTGCGGGTCGCTGCTCATCTGCCGAATGGCACGCGCCAGCGCTTCTCGATCCCATGGCCATGCGGGAAACCGCTTCACATCCTCAGCGGTGATCCCCACCACCACGATCTGTTCATCAGGCGTTTTCGATTCCTGATAGAAGCGATCCTCCACCGCGTAATCCATGGAGGAGGTCAGACGCAGAAACGTGCACACGGCGTACAGGAGCGACAGCACCATACACAAGCAGACAGACCCGAATACGCCCCAGCGGGTGTGTTTTTTCAGTTTGCTCTGTCTTTTCATATACGTTATATATGTTTCATGATCCGCGCCGCCGTCTCTCTCTCTCTCTCTCTCTCTCATACATCTGCCCGCGCCCCTCAGTCGCCAAACAGTTTGAACTTTTTGTTCTCTGTCTGCTTATGGAGGCGGTCAAACACCCGCCAGATCGCACGGGCGTGTTCCAGTATCTCCTCCTGATCCTTTACGCCAAGGCTGGTAAACGCGGAGAGTTCACGCAGTCCCGCCTCCATGCTTTTTGGAGAGCCGGCCAAAAATATTTCGGAGAATGTCCGCTCCGTCTCGTCGGGCCGCCCGCCGTCTCCGACGGCAATGCCGTATTCCTCGCACTGCCGGGCCGCCACGGCCGCCAGCCGCATGGCAAACTGCATATCCTTTTCATCGAAAAGGTAGCCGTCCGTCTTATTGAGCAGCTGGATACAACCAAAGGCCGCGCCGTCCGTCCCGCACAGCGGCACGCACAGCATGGAACGCGTACAGAATCCCGTGTCCAGATCCACCTTGCCCGCCCAGCGCGCGTCCTTCTGACAGTCCGAGATCATCACCGGCGCCGCGTCCTTGATGACCTGTCCCGCCACGCCTTCCCCGGGCAGCAAATAGATATCCGCCAGATCGCTTCCGCCATAGGAGGCCTTTGGCCGGATCAAACCGTCCCGCCGGGAAAACTGCCAGAGCGTACCGGCCTCCGCATGCATGGCGCCGGATACGATGTTCAGCACACCACGCATCGCCGCGTCAAAATCGCTTCGTTTCTCATTCAGCACGGCGGAGAGCTCCTCCATAGTGCGGCGGTATTTGGCGTCCTTCAGGGCGTCCCACATATCCAACATTTCAGAATTCATGCTCATTTCTCCTCATTCCACACTGGCCGGTTCAAAAGGTGATCTTCATTCCCGCCCTGGCAAAAGCCGCGGCGGGAAACAGCTTTTTCGCTTCCTGCTCCAACGCTCTGAGTTGGCTGTCGGTACGCCGGGGCTCATGGTGGGTGATCAGCAGCCTGGCCGGTTCCACACGGTTTGCCAGGCGACAGCCCTCCTGCCATGTTGAGTGCCCCCAGTTGACATGGGCGGGGTACTCATCATCGGTGTACATACCGTCATAGAGCAAAAGATCGCAATTGTGCAATATCTCCTCGGGAAATTCCCTGTTATGCTCAAAATCACACAGCACGCAGATGTGCTTATCAAACACCGAAAGATCCAGCACGCTGGAACCATCCGGATGCGGCGCCGGCAGGAAAGTGACCTTCACTCCGGGCCGCAGGGAGACCGGACATTCCCATTTTACCGGCTGGCGCACCACCCGTAAGGTCGGGTCAACCGGCCAGAATGGGTGCCGAAACAACTGCGAAAGCGCGTCAAAGCTCAGATTATACGCATCGGAGGACACGAAAAACCGCAGCTTTGCCCCTGCGGGGAATACCGACCAGTCCATCAGTCCCATCACATGGTCGTAATGCCAGTGCGTGACGACCACATCAACCGCCGAGCATCCCGCCAAAAGATCGCGCGCATTGTCGAGCCCCGTGCCGCAATCCAGCACCAGGGCATAATTGGCCTTTTTCAGCACGAAACAGGTCGTCTGACCGCCAAACTCTGTAAACTCCGGCCCAAAGACCGACCTGCTGCCCCTGCAGCCGCAAATGTGTAAAGAGAGTTCCCCTTTCATGATAAACTCCTCTTTTCGTACCGGCCTCCGCCCCGCTCTTTCCGTGGCGGAGGCCGGTATCTTATTTTTTTCAGGGCATCTCTTATCTGCGGCGCTTGCCCCGCAGATACCGCCCATATAGGAACAGCAGCACTACCATCGCCGCCACAAGAATGGCGCCCAGCAGCATCGTGCCGCCCTTTTCGCTTCCCAGCAGTCTGCGGTTCAGACCGCGCGCCACCTGGAAGCTGCTCTCGCCGTCCGGCTGCTGTGTCTCGCCGGAGGCAGTCTGTGCGGCGGCGTCCTGCGGGGAGGCGCTCTGGGAGTCAGACAGCGCCCTGCTGTCCACCAGTGTCGCGGTATCCCGCACGGAATAGCCACCCGACGCGGCGTCATAGGCAATGACCTTGCCGCCCAGCACCTGCTCCAGCAGCGATACGCCGCTGCCGCCAACCGGCGTCAGTGTCAGGGCGCCATCCGCACCGTTGGCCACCGCGTAGGTCAGGACGCCATCCACATACAGCCCTTCGCCAGACGCATAGTCCACGCGGCTGTCATCATACAGCACCTTGCCTTCGGACAGGACGCCTTCACCGGGTACATAGACCAATGCCGTGTCTGTCCCGCTGCCCGCATGGGAGTTCGCTTCCGCGTTGTCCTCGCCGGAGGCGCCGTTCTGCGTATTCTGATCCGACCCTGCGGACGAGCCTGCGCCTGCCGTACTGTCGGCATCCTGCGCATCGCCGCCCTCCGCGTCGTTTCCATCGGCAGGCTGGCCTGCCTGACCGGAGCCGGAGACACCGTCTTCACCAGCGCCCGCGGGCTCATTGGCTTCCCCGGGCGTCGTCGGGACGGGATCGCCCGCGACAGCGTCATCTGTGCCCTGGGATGTACCGCCCTGCAGATTGTCGCCGCCCGCGGTGTTGGTGCCGTCCGTCTGCGCCGTACCGTTCACATGGGCGGGGCCGTCGATCAGCTCTTTTTCACTGTCCGTGAAGCTGCTGTCGCCGTTTCCGCCAAAGATGCCGTTCAGCCAATTGTCCGCATAGGCCAGGAATGTTGTGGTCTGTGTCCGCGTATCGAACAGCATCCGGTTGTTCTCCAAGTCCACACCTGCCAGCGTGCCATCCTGATAGGCCGCCAGCAGCCATCCCTTGGAGGTGTTGAAGTTATGGGCGATGTGGGAAACACCGCTCATTCCCAGTGCGTTGGTCTTGGCCGTACCGCTGTAGCACTGCAGCGTTCCCTCCCGGCTCAGCAGGAAGAAGTTGCGGGCCACGCCATCGGCTATGTTCCATCTGGTCAGCGACACGCCGTCATACACCATATTCTGCTCCGGCGCCACTGTGTAGTACAGTCCGTCCATCGTAAATATGCGGTAATCGACCCGTTCGCTGCCGAACAAGGTAAAGTTGTGATACACGCTTACCGTCACCGGCTGGCTGCCGTTGGTAACGACATACTGGTAGAAGGGCTGGCTGTCACGCTGTGTCAGCGGTGTCAAGCGATCCCCCTGAGCCGTCGCCGCAGCGCCTTCCAGCGTGTAGACGATGCCGTCATTACCCAGCGCCTTGCCGTTCCACAGATGCAGGGCCGTTACGCCCTCCGGCAGCTCGACGATCTTCGGCGCGTTCTTATCCTCCGTCGCCGTGCCGTAGTGGATGCTGCCGTCCGAGGCGATGTAGTACCAGGTGTTATCGAAGGCCATGACCGCGCGCCGCAGCTTGTCCGCCGTATAGATGGTTTCACCGGCGGCATCGCTGACCGCAAGCTGCGACTGGAAGTCGTAGGTCAGCGTGGCGATGCCGTTTTCATCCAGCGTGACAGACTGCGTATTCACTGTCACTGTGGCGTTGGCCGTGCCTTCGATGTTGACCGCGTCCACATCCGAGGCGTAAACCACCATGGTCTGCGTCTCGCCGCCCTCGCCCGTGGGCAGGGGGATACCGGCCGAATTACCTGCCGCGTCCTCCCTGGCGTACTGCTGCACGGAGCCGCCGTTCATGGGATAGGGCATGAAATTACTCTCCATCGCGGTGTAATCCCACTTGTTCTTATCCATTCCCAAACTGGTATACTTTGCCGCCACGGTAAAGTCCTTGGCGGTGTACAGCATACCGCTCTTGGGGATCGGCTGGGTCTTGGCATCCGCCGCCTTGTCGGCGGCCACCAGTGCCGCCGCAGTCTGTCCGTTCAGCAGCATTCCATCGTGGACGGCGATCTTCATATCGCCCACGCCCACCGTATCCGGCGCGTTGGCCCACAGAGAGCCTTTATCTCTTTCCGACCGCACCGAGCCTGCCAGCGCAACGCCGGTGTAGTTCTTGGTATCGGCCTGCTTGCTGGTAGTGTCCCAGCGTCCGATCATGCCGCCCGCGTAGTTGTACGCGGAGACGCTGCCGTGGAAATAGCTGTTCTTGATAAAGAGCGTATAGTTCGTCGCGCCGTTCCGGAACAGGCCCACGAAGCCGCCGCCGTTGCTGCCGTTGGTCTGGATGTCCGCACCCACGGCCACGCCTTCTATCCGGAGGCTGTTGGCCGCGCCGGCCACACCGCCCACGTTGCCCGACAGGCTCTGTACCGTCACATCCTCGGCCACGTAGCAGTACTGCACCACGAAGCTCTTGGTCGAATCGGCGGCGGCAGCGCCCAGCAGGCCGCCGGCCCCGCCGTTTTCCGTAAAGATGGCGGTGTCGCGCACCACGCAATTCTTCATGATCAGATAGCGGCCACCGGCCTCATAGCCGCCAAGACCGCCGACGATACCGCCGGCGTGACCCGACGTGGTGGTGACCCGGCAGCCCAGCACCGTCACATTGGTGAACGTGCCGATGTAATTGCTGCCCTTGGTACCCAGCACACCGCCCACGTTATTGTGGGCAGTGACGGAGCTGTCCCGCACCAGCACATCGCTCCACGACGCCATTCCCATGTACGAGCAGCAGATACCTGCGCCGTTACTGTTCGCCGTGGCGGTCACATGGACGTTTGTCACTGTGACATTGGACACATCTCCCGCATTTGCACCCAAGCCGCCTACGTTATGAGTAGCACGCACCGTTATATTGCTGACCTCCGTGTCTTTCAGGGTGACACCGCTGCCAAGTCCGCCGACGGTGCTGGTATTGGCGGTAATGGTGATGTCTTTGACAACCGACCGTCTACCATCGGCATAGCCTTTGATGTTGGCCGAAGCGCCCACCAGACCGCCCACCGAGTTCCGGCCACCGCCGCAGTTGACGGTGATATCCTCGGAATACAGGCCGGTGATGACGCCGGCCGAGCCGGCGTATACGCCACCCGTAAAGCCACCGGTCGTCTCGATCTTGCAGTTGGTTATGGTGATATTGGCGGACGTGCCCACTGTGCTGAAGAATCCGGCGTTCTGGTTGTTATAGCTGCCGGGCTTCATCGTGAACTGGCGGATGGTTAGGTTTTCCACATCCGGGCCTTTCAGGATCATGCCGCTGCGCAGCCAGGTGGTCTTGCTGGTGGTGGTGTCGTATGTGATATTCTCGAAGGTCAGGCCCCGCAGCTCCGTGGACACAATGTTGATCCACGGCTCGCCGCTTTGCGGCGCGCGGTAGTTCAGGTTGTAGAATCCGATCTCGCCTGTGCCCTCGCCGATCAATCGGCCGATCTTCAGATCGTAGAATTCCGTGGCGCTGCTCTTGAAGTCCACCTTGCCGGTGATGCGGAAATTCTCCCGGTTCTCTCCGTGTCCGGACTGCATGAGGGTGTTCCATACGTCAAGGTTGGGCACATCCCAGTACGGGGCATGGCCAAAGTCCACCTGTACCTTCAGGGTAAACGTCCGCCCGTTGCGGGTATACGTAACAGTGGCACTGTAGACATCCTTGCGCTGGGTGAGGACACTGTCATCCTCCTTGGCCGTCACGGTGATATGGCTGGTGTTCTCCTCCTCGGCATCCGGGAACAGCGTGATCTCGGTCAGACCCGCCGAGGCAGTGGCTTCGGATATTTCGAAGCCATCCAGCGACACCTGCAGCTCGCCGTTGTCATAGAGCTCCTTCAATTCCTCGCTGGTAAGGCCGGGATGATAGAGAATCAGGTCGCAGACGTACGCTGCGGGATTTCCGCTGGTATACATAGCCTCGCCCAACTCCAGCGTCGGTTCGCCGGAGGCACCGGGGATGGGGATATCCTCCTGCCCGTACAGTTCGTTGCCATCGCCGTCCACCGCCTTGGGCATACACTCACGCGCCAGCGGCTCATAGCTGAAGCTCTTGCCGAAGCCCATCACGTCCACCCACGCGGAGCGGGTCGCCAGCTCCTGACTGCTCAGCAGACGGGCCGCGTCACCCTTATCGCCTTTTTCGATACCGGTAACGACCTGGCCCTCATAGGCGAAGACATTGCTCTGCGTCCATCCGCTGCCGGTCTTATAGCCTGTGCCGCGGTTGACGTCCTTGGTGGTGGTTGTGGTGATATCACCCATAGCCAGACCCTTTGTACTCGGGCCCCATACGGCGCCGGACAGGCCGCCCACGCTGCCGTCACCGGCAGTGATGTCCACATCCGCCCAGCAGTTCTGGGTACGGGCATTGCCGCTGGCTCTGTCGGTGCCGGTAATGCCGCCCGCAAGGCCCGTGGTGGTGGTGATGGTGCCGGTGGCATAGCTGTTCTGCACGGACAGCACGGGCTGATAGGTAAAGCCCATGATGCCGCCGATACCGCTGGTGGTGGTATTCCTGCTGATGTTTATGCTGATATCCCGCACGTAACAGTTGCTGATGCCGATAGAGCGGGTCTGGGCCACCAGACCGCCGCAGGAAAGGCCATACCCGCTGGTATTATCAGACAGGGAGCAGTTGGTGGCGGAGCAATAGCGGATAAGGCCCACTTCCGGAACGTATCCCAGCATCACGGCGAGGTTGCCGCCGCCCGCCAGCGTGCAGTTGCGGAAATGCAGGTTCTCCAGCGTTCCGCTGCTGTCGGAGATAAAGGAGGTGCTGCCCGTCAGCAAGGACGAGCCCGCCACGATCTGCATTCCGTCGACGATCAGGTTCTTTACGGAAGCGCCTGCCGCCACGCTGCGGATCACCCACGGGCCCCGCACGTTCTGCAGGGTAATGCCGCGGATGGTGTGCATGTCGCCGTCGAGATTGCCTGTAAAGGCCCGCGTCCGCCCAGTGGCAGCGTTGTTGCCGTTACCGTCGATACACACGGCGCCAGGCGACAGCATCGACAAGTCCAGATCATTCACCAGCCGGTAGTTCCAGCTTCGCGTGTCGTCGTTGGTGTCAATGGCCGCCCACTCAGACGGCGTCCGCACCGACTTCCAGAAGGCGATATTCGTGGTGGTATAGCTGACCTCCTTTTTCATCGTGCGTCCGCCGACGGTGCAGAGCACACCGGTCACGTTGTATTTGCTCTTGTACTGGGGCGCGATCTCATCCACCTTGGCGCCGGCCACCACCTCATAGGTACCGTCGGCGCACACCTTCTGGGACAGGATCTCTGTCACTTCAAGTCCCGGGATTGTCAAACCGGTAACGGTCGCATTGGCGGGGTTGCTCAGCTTGAGCACGATGTTGCCCGCCTCGTTTTCCTGATGGGCAAACTCGCCGGAAGCCCAGTTGTCGGACAGCACCTCGATATCGACGCTGCCCGCCAGCGGCAGCGGCAGGTATTCCTGCGCGGGTTGCATCACTGCCGGCAGATTCAGCCGGGGATAGAAGCCCATGGGCACACAGTTCTCCACGTCCCAACCGCTTCCGATCACGGACTGCTGCCAGTCGCCGTCACGCAGCGTGTTTACCGTCCGCAGCTGCGCGACGCAGCTGTTGTCGGCGTAGGCGCCGGAGCTGATGCAGAACAGATTGCTTCTTGTTGACGCGCTGCCCGTACGGCGGGAACCGCACAGGGTGCTCTTAGACTTTCCGTCCACGTACTGGTAGAAGTCGCCCACGTGGTACAGGTCAGACAGTGTGCTGTTTCTGCCGCCGTTGCCCCACAGGGTGCCGCTGCTGGCAAACCACATATCCAGCACCGTGTAGCCCCTGCGGATCACGCCGCCGAAGGTGCTGGAGCGACACACCAGACCTTCGCCACCCATAATGACGCCTGCGCCGTTGTTGGTGTAGATGTAGAAGTCCTCCAGCACGCCTTCGTTGTTGTAGATAACACCGCCGCCGCTTGCAATGGTCAGGTCGCCGTTCAGCTGTACCACCAGATTGCGGATAGTACCTCTGCTATTGGCGTTGCAGCACAGCGCGCCGCTGGCGCCATTGATGGTCTTCGCGCCATAGCTGCGGATCACGACATTCTCTATCAGGCCGCTGTTGGTGCCGACCAGCGACACCGGACGCGCCTCCTCGGGGATGTCATACACCACGTTGCGAATCACGCCGGTGTCCGTCACGTTTGAGACGAAATAGCCGGTGTAGGAACTGCTTCTGGTGAGCTTATGTCCCTGGAAGTCGATGCTGCCGGCAAAGTTGGAAACCGCCGCGAAGCCGGAACTCAGCGTAATATCCCCCTCCACCAGGAAGTTGGCTTCGCGGTTGGCGGTGGTGAATTTCGCTTTCAGCTCTTCAAAATCATGTATGATGATGTAAGGGCCGTCGGTAACGAATGAGATATCGTCCAACCGCACCTCGTTTCCATGATAGGAAGCCGACAGTATCAGCCGGTAGCGGCTGTCCGGTTTCAGCTGTTCCAGCAGCTGCCGGGCCTGATCCGCATGCACCGACCAGCTGCCGTCCTCGTTTGCCGTAAGGGCAACGGTTCGCTCCAGCACCGGCGCGGTCTCGTACTCCGGCTCGTTCATCGTGGCGGAGTGATAGGCCCGTATGGTGACGGAGGCCGTGCCATCCGCCGCCTTAAGGTAGCCCTTTGCGTCGGATACCGTCACGGTGACCGCGGCAGTGTAAGAAGTCTTGCCGCCCTCTGTCACCATGTTCAGATCGCCCAGTGCCAGTGAGCCGTGCAGACTGCTGCCGCCCCGCACATCGTAGCCCTGAAGCAGCTTGTTGCTGACATAGCTGGAGAAGCCCTCGGCATCGTTGTATGCCGCCGCCACAAACTGCAGCGTATACGCGCCGCCCTCAATGAGCCCCTCGAAGCGCAATGCCTGGGCAGGCGCATTTTTGTCCGCCGTGGCGTAGATCTCTTTCCGCATCAGCAGGGTCGTGCCGTAATACAGATCCGCGTAGACCAGACCGCCCCGCTGAATGGTGCCGTCCGGATCATAGACGCGCAGTCCGATGAATTCCAGCGAATCGCCCGCCACAAAGAGGTCGTCGAACAGGATCTCCGGCTGGGTCTTCTTTGTGGTGAACGTGGGATTGGACAGCATGGTGGGAATGGAATACTCCTTGCCGCCCTTGACCGCCAGCGCCTGGATCGTCGTCTCGTAGGCTGTGGCCGTTTTCAGCATTTTCTCCGGCAGGATCACGCGCATTTCCGCCGCTGTGGTATACTGCGTTTCGCCGCTTTCCGCGTCCTCCACGGCCCGCACCTGCATGGCCTGCCACGGTGTTGTGCCTGCAAAGACCGCCTCATCGCCCACCAGCAGGATCCGGGGCGTCAGCGCGTCGCCCGCCTGCAGCACCAGAGCCTGCGCCTGCGCATCATATTCCCATTCCACACTGGGATCATCCAGCTGCGCGATATCCAGCTCCACCGAGCAGTCGGGCGTATTCTGCCCCTGTCTGACGGTGCCTATCCGAATGATATCCACCAGCGGCAGGATCTCCAGGGTGGTCTTTTTGTTCATCTGGATGCTCAGCGTAACGCTGGTGTCTTTCAGGTCATAGTACCCCAGGTCATAGTTGATGATACCACTGGAGAGGGCCGCCGTGTACACACGCTGGGAACCCAGAACAACATCGTTCATGTCCTCCAGGCGCGGCTGCTCCACACCGGAGGGCTGTGGACTGTAGGAGCCGGTCACAGCAACGGTGTACGTCTGCGCAAACGCCAGAGAGTCCAGCTTGAATTCATATACCGCCCCGTCTTTGGGCTTTTCCAGCACCAGGCGGTTGGCATTGTCTCCGGTCAGCGGCGTCTGATCCTTCCATACACCGCCCAGCGCCGCCGGTTCACCGGAGGCAGACGAGCTCAGCTCCACCGCCGTCAGATAGACCGGCAGGGGTTCTCCGTTCTCATCCTTGGCCAGCGCCTGATCCCCGTCGTGGATCGTCACACGCAGTGTCAGCGCATCCACCACGTTCTCCACGGTTTCGATCTCCACCGCGGGGGCGGAGCGGGCCGTATAGATGACCTGCTCGCCGCCCGTCGTCAGCTCCATGGGGATCGTATTGCCAAAGCGATCCAGGGCTTTGGCCGTATAGGTATATTTGGTATTAGGCGTCAGTCTGGGTGACGCGGAGTTGAACACCACCGCGCCCTTTTGCGCAGCCGCCAGCGTGGTGGCGGGGATCCGCACCACCGTCGTGCTCCGTCCGTCATTCAACTCCAACTCAATACGGTTCACATATGGCAGTGTGTTCAGCTTGAAGTTCTCAAACGTGTCCACATCCGGCACATAGTTGGAGCTGTTGGCCATGGTCAGGTCGCGCAGCGTCATACCGATATCGCTGACCGCAAAGTCACTGACCCAGTTCACCTTGACAGGCGCCACGTTTCCTTCCAGCACCTCTGTTTTGATCTCGACAAAATCAGAACGGTACACCACACGCTTGCGAAGCTTCTGCACCTCGCCGGTGGCCGGATCAACGGTGTCACCGTCCTCTTCCTTGATATACTTGTAGGTATACTGCAGGTAAAGCGTGGTGTCCGGCGGCAGTGTCGACAGCGTAAAAACGCGGCTGCCGGTGAAGGAACGGCGCAGTTTGGCACTGCGGCCCTCTTCCGCCGTATAGATGGGCAGGCCATCCGCCGTCACGTTACCCGTTGCTTTTCCGTTCTTCAGCTTGGCGTAGACCGCCACACGGACGCCGCCCACGATGGCCCGGCTGGGGTCGTCGATGGTGATGCGGCCATTCAGCGCGTAGCTCCACGCCTCCAGATCGCTGATGGTCACCTGCGGCTCCTGATACGGTGCAGGCTTGCTGTCACCGGAATCATCGCCGCCGGGACTATCCGGCCCATCGGGGTTGTCCGGCTCCGTGGGATCGTCCGGCTCTGCGGGGTCATCCGGCTTCGTCGGATCGTCCGGCTTTGCGGGATCGTCCGGCTTTGCGGGATCATCCGGTTTCGCGGGATCGTCCGGCTTTGCGGGATCATCCGGTTTCGCCGGATCATCCGGCTTCGTGGGGTCGTCCGGTTTTGTGGGATCCTCCGGCTTTGTAGGATTCTCCGGCGCCGCGGGGTCATCCGGCTTTGCGGGATCGTTCGGCTTCGTAGAATCATCCGCCGCCGGAGAGTCTCCCGCCTGTGCTGAATCGCTGTCCACGCCCGTACCGGTTTCGCTGCCCGCACCGCTGTTCGGCTTCGCCGGTCTGTTTGCGGCGGTGGCATTTTTCACCCCGTTCAGCAGCTGATCCGCCTCGTCCAGCTTATCATCCCCCGTCTTGGGATAGCCGCCGTCAATGGCATCGTTGACAAGCCCCAGGGCCGCCAGCAGATCCGCATAATCATAGGTGTTGTCGCCAATGGAAATGGTGGCCTCCATCAAGCCCTTGGCCTGCTTATAGTGCAGCGTACCGCCGTCCATCGCGTACCAGCGGAGGCAATCCTCTCCCATGCTCAGGATACTGTTGATGGGTATTTCCAGATCTTCCAGCACCGTGCGCAGCACGGCGGGCTGTGCGTTCACGTACAGTCCGTTGGACAGTGACAGGAAGATAAACTCATCCCCATCGGCCTGAGTGCCATCCTCCGCGTAGGTCGTACCATCGCTGAGATAGAGGCCTTCGTAAGTACGCAGCAGTTCTAATCTGGTGGAGACGAGCCATGTCTCCTCTGTCAGGAAGCGCAGTCCCGCGCCCTGTCGAACCCAGAGGGGGTAGGTTACGTCCACCCCTACGCGGCCATTATCCAGATAGTAATTGCCCAGTATTGAGGAAACCGTATCCTCCTTCTCCACCGATACCAGGCGGACGGTGCCGCCGTCGCCGGCGGCGAGTGCCTTGTCAACATTGGCAGAGGCCGGCATTGCATAGCCATCCTCGTTGACAGCAGAAAAGCTGCCGGTTGCCAGCACCACGGCCACAGAGACCAACGCCAGCAACAGGGCTATTCCGATAAACAGCTTTAAAATGGCACTCCTTTTCATATACTACCTCCCGCCAGTGTATCAAAACAGAGGATCCAATTTCTGTGGCTCCCCGAACAGCAGCACACGTGTGCCGTCGTGCCGTTCCATTGAATCGTCCAGCAAATAGACTGTGTAATCCTTGGATGCCGGATAGACCGAGCATCTGCTCTTCATTTCCTCAAACAGCATTTCACCGTTGGTGTTGTATACGGATATCATGCCGATCTGCGTGTCAGCCTCTACGCAGGACATGGCTCCCAGATCAATGACCGCTCCGTTGACGGACAGCTTCACCGGCTCCAGAAACAGGTAGATATCCTTTCCGTCATACAGGAAGCCCGCCTGCATATCCGCCGTTTTTCTTTTCAGGCTGATCTCCTGCACGCCCAGGCTGTTATAGGTCAGCTCGCTGAAATGCTCCACCCGCAGGCAGGTGTTGTCCCGCGGCGCGTAATACACCATATCCTGCGGCAGCACCACCGCCTGTCTGTTTTCATAATAGGCAGGCAGCGCATCCGTTTCGCGCTTCAACGTGCCGCCCGACAATTTTGTAGCGCCCGTCCCCCTCCGGTACATACGAGTACCCTCCGGAATCGAGAATTTCTGGCCGCCGTAATACTGTCCGGCCGCACCGTCAAACCGGTATTCTGTGCTTCTTCGGGCGATCATGGTCACCGCTACCGCGATCACCACCAGCAGCAGAGCCGGCACTATGATGCGCATAAGCTGGCTGGCGCCGCGAAGGCGTCCGCCTTTGATGCTGGCAGCCATGCGCTTCGGACTGTATATTTTTCGTCCGCCCGCTTCAGCACCCAGCAGCTTTTCTTTTATTTCATCAATTTTTTTCGTGTCCGTAGACTTTGTCTTCATGGGCATCTTTCTCCGTCCTCATGGCATTTCAGGGCACTGAGTGGGTCTTTCTGTCCCCCGAGATGTTCTCCAGCTCCAGCAGAAACAAATAAATATTGAACAGCAGAACAAACAGGCTCAGCACCACGTACAGCGACAAAACGACAAAGCTTCCGCCCACCCCCTGCCAATAGCTAAAGAGCAGCTCTGTCAGCAGCACGCCGGCAAACAGTGCCGCATCGCCCAAAAGCCGTCCAACCCAGCGGCCCGGGGCACCGCCCCACAGGCCCACCACCATCGGCACCGCATACAGCACGTAGTGCTGAGCGGTAAGCCGAAGGAAGGGCAGCAGCAATGTGACACACAGGCAAAACCGCAGCCACACGCAGGCCAGACGCACACAATCCCAGCCGCGCAAGCCGAAAAACAGGCCCAGCCAGCTGTTGCCGCGCCTGTCATCCGGCCAAAACCGACTGCAAGGCAGCACCAGCAGCAACATCATCGCCGCCGTCAGTCCGGCGGTGATCAATACCGCAGGCACCAGCGGCTCCAGCAGATACAGCATCCGCAGTATCGTTTCCCAGATCATACGGCACTCTCCTGCTCCGGCGCTATCTCATAGTCGATGAGAAGCGTGAATTCATTATGCTGCAATTTGTAAAAGGCGTGGATATCGCGGTATGTGATCTCTTTGTCCGCTGTCAGCACCACCACGTCTCCCTCGACCTTTCCCAGCATAGGGGTATAGTCCTCCATGATCAGCAGCCGGTACTTTTTACTCAGGATGCGAATGGCGAATACGCCCTCGATCGCCTGCAGCCCCTGCTTCTGGTCAATGATACGGGCATGAATGCTCCCTGGCTGTGTCCGCCGCGTCTCCTCCTGCTTTCCTCGCGCCATGATCGTACTCCCTATCTTCTGGACGCCAAATAGGCTCCGATATAGTTGAAATCGCTCTCCTCCACGTCGTCGCAGCGGCCATCCAGAATGGCCTCCACGTCGTTGAGCACATCACCGATCTTCACAAACTGTCCGGGAATACCGGTATACTGCTCCGCGACGTACATGGGCTGAGAGAAGTAGTTGCGCAGCTTTCTTGCCCGGAAGAAGGTGTTGTGATCCGCCTCAGACAGTTCGTCGATGCCCAGCACCGCCACGATCTGCTCCAGCTCCTCATAGCGGGACAGGCAGCTGAGCGCCCGCTCCACCAGATCAAAGTGTCTCTGACCCACCACCTCCGGATCAATGATGCGGGAGTTGGTGGCGAATACGTTGATGGCCGGATACAAGCCCTTCTCCGCCACCTTACGATCCAGCACCACCTGTCCGTCCAGGTGCTGGCTGATGGCGTGTACCGCGCCGTCGTTCAGGTCGTCGGCCGGAATAAAGATCGCCTGGAACGAGGTGATGGAGCCGCTGCCCGTAGAGTTGATACGCTCCTCCACCTCGCTGATCTCTGTCAGCAGGGCGGGAGAATATCCGTTGTCGATGGGCATACGGGCCAGTTCCATGGCGATTTCGGAGTTGGCCTGCACCATACGGTAGATATTGTCAATAAACAGCAGCACATCCTGCTGCTTCTCGTCCCGCAGATACTCCGCCAGCGTCAGGCCCGTATAGATGGCGCGGCTGCGGCTCATGGCATTGTCGCCCATCTGGCCGAAGGCCATGCTTACTTTCTCAAACAGATTTGCCTCTTTCATCTCGTCGTACAGGTCGCGCCCCTCGCGGCTGCGCTCACCCACGCCGACGAACACGGAGTTGGACTGCAGGCCCTGATAGACATTGTGGATCAGCTCTTTAATCAGGACGGTCTTGCCCACGCCGGCGCCGCCCAGCAGGCCCATTTTGAAGCCCTTACGCATGGGCGCAAAGAAATCCAGCACTTTGATGCCCGTCCACAGAATGTCGCCGTCGATCTCGATTTCGTTCATAGCCAAATCGCGGTCATAGATGCTCCGCGTACGCATATGCGCGTCATCCAGTTGGCTGCCGTCGATCGTCTCGCCGTAGCTATTGAAGATATGCCCCAGGATGGCATCGTCATAGAGCACACGGATACCGTCCGCCCCGCGGAATACGTCCATTCCCCGTTTCAGGCCGTTGGTCATGCCGAAACAGATGGCAGACGCCGTCATGCCGTTGATCTCCGCGATCTCGAACTGATAGCTCTTGCCATCCTTCTGGACATATACCATATCCCGAATGCCTACATTTTCCTTTTCCAGCAGAATATCCGCTTTCAGGCTGGAAACAGAGATCAGCTTGCCGATCCGTTCCGCATTGGCAGCCTGGACGCCGCTTTTTTCAATTTGTGAAGTATTACTCATTTTTCGTTCCCCCGCTGCATGGTTGATTACTGTCCGCTCAGCGATTTTTGTTTGATAAAGCTGTCGATGGTCTTGCGGAACGCGCGCTGTGTATGCTCCTTCCGCTGCAGACGAAGCTCCTCCGCTTCCCGTTCATCCAGCTTTTTCAGGGATTCCGTTGTCGCATTCTGCCGCATGGTGTTTTCCGACGCATAGGCGCTGGCCGCCGCGATCCTCACCTCATAAATCAGGCAGGAGAGCAGCATATCCTCCAGCAGATCGCCCGCATCGTCCTCGGTAATAAAGTCGTCCCACTCGCGGCCTGTTGTTTCCTTTTGGATCGGCAGCGGGTAAATACGCTTTACCTCCTGCCGGATATCACTCAGGTTGTAGAAATGGTTGTATACCAATTCCACCGCCGACCAGCGCTTTTCCCGAACGGCCGTGGCCAAATAGGCCCTCACCGCTTCAAAATCCGCCTCGTACTGCTCCCGCGTCATATACAGCGCCGTATCCGCGGGGCGCGGCAGCTTTTTGCCGATCACAACCTTTTCCGACATATTGTCCCGCGCCAGCACGCCCGAAACCGAGCTGTTCACGCTGCCGCAGAAACCCAGATCCGATCCGATGTAGATGCGCAGCACAGGCAGATCCGGCGAGGGCAGCGTAATACGCTTATCCAACTGGAAGTTGCGGTTGTTCATGATAATTTCCATCATGTTGTCCAGTTCCTCTGCCATGGTCTGATACCGCTCCGCCTGACTGCGTGAATTCTCCACCCGCAGCAGCGCGTGGAAGTTCATCACCTTTACAACTGCTTTTATGTTCATAGGCTGTCCTCAGTGGATGGATTCCACGGCCTGCAGCATCTCCTCCTGAGACTTGGCGGCAAACTTGGGCTGACACAGCGCTTTGAGGATACTGGCGCCGCGCTGCATGCTGCGGCGCATACTCTCGCCCATTTCCTCCACGTTGGCCAGTTCAAATACCTCGCGCTGTTCCAGATAGGCCAGCAGCTCCCGGCGCAGCGGCGCGCCTGCCCGTTTCATCTCGGCGCTTTGCACCGCGCCGCCCAGACGGGACACAGACAGGCCGTAATTGATGGCCGGCTTCTGGCCCCGCTCGAAATTCTTGGCGGACAGCACGATCTGCCCGTCCGTAATCGAGATGATATTGGTGGAGATATAATCGGTGATATCGCCGCCCTTCGTCTCGCAGATAGGCAGAATGGTGATGGAGCCGCCGTTCTGATGCTGGCAGCCCAGCTCCAGCATGCGGGAGTGGCTGAAGAAAATATCCGGCGGATAGGCGTCGCGTCCCGGCGTCTTGCCCATCAGCAGCGCGATCTCGCGGCACACATCCGCGTGGCGCTTCAGATCATCCAGCACCACCAGCACATCCTCGCCCTGCTCCAGATAGGATCTGGCAATGGCCAGCGCCGCATAGGGCGTGTTCCGCAAAACAGGCGCCGGATCGTCATTCAGCGCGCTGATAATAACTGTGTACGCCATAGCGCCGTAGCGCAGGAGCTGGCTATATATATCCTTGATCTCTTTTTTGGTCTTTCCGATGGCCACGTAGATGCAGCGGATGTTCTGTCCCGCCTGATTGCAGATGGTATCCAGCGCGATCTGCGTCTTGCCGGTTTTCTTGTCTCCGATGATAAGCTGCCGCTGTCCCCGCCCGATGGGGTACATCAGGTCGATGCCCGCGATGCCGGTCAGCAGCGGGCGCGTCACAGCAATGCGCTCCATGATGGAGATGGGTTCCTTTTCCATTGGCAGGTCGATCAGCTGATCAAACCGCTTGCCCGCCAGACGGTCTTCTCCGAAAATATCCACCACATGGCCCATAGAATCCGGCGAATACTGCACGGAAAACTCTTTGCCCGTGGCTGTGACTCTGTCACCTACACAGATCTTTCCGCTGACGCGAGTCAGCGCAATCAGTACGCAATCGCTGCGGATGGCATCCACATAGCCCTCGGCCTTGTCCCCTACCGTCACTCTCTCAAAGTAGGACACATCGTCCAGTCCTGTGGCCTCCAGAATGTATTCACGTACCAGCCGCACTCTGCCGGTGGTGTAGGCGTTCTCTCCACTCTTGATCTGCGCGATCTTCTCGCTCAGGATCGTATTGATCGTTGTATCCATATCAACTGATCTCCCTCACTCGTAAGCTGTAATCGTACACCGTGCCGGCCGTCTCCAGAAGGAATCCCTCACAGAGCCCTGAATCGCTTCTGACGGTGATCCCCTCAGGGACGCCTGTCGGTACTGCACCGGGCACCACATACAGCGTACAGTCTCCCGTTTCCTCCTCGGCCCGCTGGTGAAGGTACTCATAAAAGCCGATGCAGCTGAATACCGTCGTTTTCTCCGTATACGCAGTCAGCATCTCATTCATGTCCTCACCGCAGGTCTGCAGCAGTTCATACTGCTGCTGCGGCGTCAGCGATGCCATGGCGCAGACCGTATCCACCGGCAGGGCCTGTGCCGCTCTGCGGGCCGCTTCGCCGCCGCTTGTCTGCCGCTTCCAGGGGATGCGCTGCAAGGCGTCCTCTACCGTAAAGTGGAAGCCGCTGCGGATCTGGCGGTATACCTCGCCCACTGTGCCGTTACGGTACTGGGTGTCCGCCAGACGGGACACAAGCTCCATTCCGGCACCCGCGTTCCGCGCCGCCGGACGCGGCGCCTCCACGGCGGATACGATGACCGGCTCCGCCGCAGAGACTGCCTGCTGTTCCCGAAGCGTTCTGGCACGACGCTCCAACTGTTCGTCATAGGCCTCCATCAGAGCAGCCGTCCGCCGCCGGACACTGTATCCCACCGCTTTGGTCAGCATCACGATGGCCAGCACCGCAAATACGATCAGCACCACGGCCGCCAGCATAGCCCCTATATACACATAGATCATACCGCCGCTCCGTTACAGCATGGGATTAAAGAACAGCAGCAGGAATACTAACGCAAACAGAAGCAGCACGAACAGCACCAGCGCCAGCACGGCCACCATGGTGGCGTGTACCACATCGTTTTTTGTCTCAGGGTTTCTGCCTACCGCCTCTGCGATCTTTGCGCCCAGAATACCAAAGCCGATGCCGATGCCCAAAAAGGCCAAACCGACCATCCAGCCCACTGCACTGATCACCGAAGAACTGATGGTTTCCATTATGCACTCCACCTTTCAAACATTTATATTTTTCTTTTTCAGGGATTCGTTGTCGATGTATAGAAGCTGTTGCTGCTCTTGCAGGAAAGGATCGTCTTTTCGCCATCCGTCAAGCTTATCCGCAGCGTCTGTGTCTTTTCAAACGCCGATTCTCTACCGCGCAGATCCAGCACGATCTCAAATCCCTGACTGATGGCTCTGTTGATCTCGTCTGCTGTCAGAGTATGGGGCACGCTGGTGCCGGTCAGTTCCAGCTTCACCACAGCGCCCGGACTGCATACGTCCGCGCTGTCCAGCTGCAGCAGCACGCCCACCGCCTCTTTCGTCACATAGCTGATGGACATGGCGTTTATCTGTTCCTTCGTGGTGATCCGATAGTAGTCGTCCAGTGTTCTGGTCATCTCGTCCGTCTCGCTGTCCGTGGCCACATGGGCCAGCACCACGTAATACTGCGTGCCGGCCTCCAGGCCGTTGAAGGTATAGCTGTTGTCATACACGCTGATGGACGTACGGCGTCCCGCCGCGAAGTTATTCCAATACTCCACGACCGCCTCGTCCCCATCCTTGTCGGGATCGTACAGATCCCGCACAGACAGGCCCTTTTCATCCAGCGCCGCCTTGTCGTGTACCTCCAGATACACCATACCCAACGTGCCGAAGGGATCTACAAAATGGTACTCCGCCGTAATGCTCGTGCTGGTGGGAGAGGTCACATCTGTCAGGGTGACGATTTTCACCACATCCTGTTCCTCGCCCAGTCCGCCGGCACCGCCGCTGCCGCCGCTTCCGCCGCTGCCGCCGCTGCCGCCGCTGCCGCCCACGCCGCCGGCGCCGCCAGCACCGCCGTTGCCGCCATTACCGCCGTTGCCGCCGTTGCCGCCAGCGCCACCGGCGCCGCCATTGCCGCCGGCGCCGCCGCGGATGGTCAGATCAATGGAATCCGGCGTCTGCTCCTCGTCAATGGTCTTATATACGCCGGAGTCATAGCTGTTGGTGCTGCCGATCACACGGCTCATGTCCAGCTCCTGCCCGTCCACGGTCAGCTTTTCGTTGGCGATATCGAACTCCATGCCGTCAAACCGCAGCGTTGTGGGCTGGGTGGTCTTAAGACTCAACGTATTGGAATAGAGCCGGGCATTGCCCACCACATCCAGCACGATATAGAGATACCGGCTGGTGGTGAACGTCCCCTCGGTATCCGTGATCTCGTTGGCCGTCACCAGATAGCGGCGATCCGCCAGCTTGTAGAGGGCCGTTTCCTGCGCGGAGTAGTTCTCCGTATCCGCGACAGCCGTTACCTCGCCTGCCGCGTCGATACGGTAGCCGCCGCCGAACACCTGCACAACGCTGTCGCTGTATGCCATGGTATGTGCGCCCAGCGGCACCGCGGCGACGCCGTTTTCCTGCAAATAGTACTGTCCGTCCGTGTGCTTCGCCACGAAGCCGGGCACCGCCAGCTCCAGAGGCAGGTAAGTGCTGTCGTACACCACGGTACGAACAGGAAGCTCACAGGCTCCCTGCCGTACCGCCACGGTTCTGGCAGCGGCGGCACCCATTCCAGCCAGTGCCACCGCTACGGCAACCGCCAGAAGAATGAAGCACAGCTTTGTACGCGATGTAAATTGTCTCTTCTTCATATCAGCTGTTTCACTCCTCCCGTTAATTCTCGTAATAGATACTCAGCGTTTTGTACGGATAGAGGTCGCTCTCGTTCTCATACAGCTGGATAACCACCTGGTAAGAACCCGCGGGCACATCGGCCGGCAGCGTGTATGTGTATACAGCGTAGCCCGCGTTGTCCGTTGCCTGTTTGAAGAGCTCGTCACGCTTGCTGTCCTGTGACACACCGCTGCGATTGAAGGGCTCGTTGCTGTTGCTTCGACCGTCAACGCTCCAGGCGATCTTCTTGAAGCTCTGGCTGCCATTTTCCTGCACCACGTTGTAGCTCTCCGACAGCGTCAGTCTCAGCTTCGATGCGCTGTCCCGCGTCAGGGTGTATTTGTCGCTGACCAGCAAGCCGGTCGTACTGGTGGTCTTCTGCGTCTTTTCCGCAACGAGGAACGTCCGCTCCTTATTCAGGGTATCGGTATCATTCTTCTTGGAGTAATCCGCATTCCAGAAGCTGTTGAGCGTGCTATGGAGATTCGCCCCGCTGTTGCTCAGGAACCAATCGGCATCATGCTGATCTGTCACGCCATCATGGTCTGCATCCGGCACCGCGTAGATCAATAGCTTGTACGTTGTCTCCGGCTCGATCGTGTTAAGTGCGGCTGTTTTCAGCGTGCTGCTGTTCAATTGGAATGTCAGCTTCGGCGTCGCCGCGTCAAACAGCTGGTCATCGTAACTGGTCAGCAGCCGTGTCATACTGCCGTTGGCATCCACCTTGGCAAACCGCACCGCAAAGCTTCCCGCCTTGTCTGTGTCGGGCGCCATAAGTGAATACTGCGGGTCGTTGAGGGTCACCTGGAAGTTGATGCTGTTGGCGGTGGCCTGCGGCGCGTAGACATAAGCGCCGTAGCTGCTGGCAAACGGGATGGTAAACGGCCATATATTGCTGCCGATGGCAGAGCCGTCCTTATCATGCACTGTGACCTTCAAATAGTACGTTCCACCGGGCTTCAGGGCATCCCTTTGCTGACGGGGCTTCAGATTGATCTGCATTTTATTGCCCGTGCGGCTCAAAACGAAGCCATCCGGCGCGGGAGCGTCATAGAAGCCATTCTCGCTGAGATACGCATGGCTGTACAGCGCTTCACCGCCATTCTCCGCCGCATCCGACGAGGTAAATATATCGTACTTTGCCTTCAGGTTCACATAGGAGGACACCGAATACTGCATAGTCAGCGTCTTTGAATAGTAGCCTGTATTGTTGTACGCAATGCCGCCGCTGGAGGTGATGGACACTCCATCAATGGTTCTGAACGGATAAACCGCGACCAGTGCAGTGGAGGCATCCATCAGAACAGTATCCTTGCCGTTTACCTTCATGTACAGGACGTACCAATAGTCTTGTCCCGGCTGCAGGGCTGTTCCGCTGACCATATAGCCATCTTTGCTCGATGCAGGCTTTCCGTCGCTGTCCACTTCGATATCAATGCTGCCCTTATCGGCGTTATACAGATTCCTTGCCGCGTCTTCCGTGTCATACACGCGGACGTGTACCACGTACTTGCCGTTCTCCTGATCCGCCTGGCTCACACCGCTGATAGAGAACGTATCTTTCAAGGACATCCAATTGCTGCCCGTTGTGATCTCCACATCCTTGACCGTGGGCGTCATGTGAGTCAGACTGTCCTTATCTGTCTCCGCAAACCCAAGGGTGTATGTACCCACGCCCTTCGGGACAAAATAGCGACCGGTGGCGTTCACATTCTGGCTGCCGGAACCGGCATCAATACCATAACGTCCGGGATATACATAGTACTGCTTTTTACCGCCGTTCTCCTGGAACGTCATGGTCATCAGTTTTCTTCTCGGGTTGGTGCCGGTCACCGCGTTACGGATATCGCTCAGTTTGATATCGAGATTGCCCAGTGCTCCGGAGGGTGTGCTGGACTGGCCGCCGGACACGGCGGAAGCATAGGTATCCAGTCCAAACTCGCCGCGGCTATTGGAGATAAACTGCAGCGCCGTCTGCGCATTTGCGTTTTCCGTCAGCTTCCACCCCTGTGCGCCCGTGTCGTACAGGAGGGCCGCCTTCATTGTATATTCCTTGCCCACCAGATCTGCCAGCAGGCCGGTAGCCATCTTTGCATAGGAGCCGCCGGCGTCCTGAGACAGCGGCAGATAGATGGGGCCAACCGTGGTAGTGCCAGACGTGAAGGTCATTTGAAGCAGATAGGCCCGCTGATACAGCTCGTCTGCCACGTTGGATGCACCGGCCGTGCCGGACTGCAGATTAAACCGGATGTAGTTTTCATCCTCGTGCTTCTCAACCTGGATCTGTGCCGCATTGAGATAGCCGGTTGAGGTGAACTTTCCGGCATAATCATGTTCCACCGGCACAAAGCAGAGGTAGAACGTCTCGCTGTCATCCGCTTCGCCGGAAGTGCCCGCTGCCAGATCAGTCATAATGACGGAGTAATCCAGCTGGTAGCGTTTAATGGTCAGTCGTGGCTGCAGTATCTGCTCCGTGCTTCCCGTCACGGTGTACGGGATGCTTACGCTGTACCAGTCGGTTGCTCCGTTTACAGGGGACTTGTTAATGGCCTGGCTATTCGTAGCGCCCGCCGATTCCCACTCGATCTGCGTTTTGCTGCCCTCCGCGCCCTCTGTCACGATGGTGCCGTCCGTGTCCTGATACTTATAGTGGATCTCCGCCGTACCCTCCGTCACAGAAGCAATGCTGCTGCCAATTTTGTAGCTGGCCGTTACCTGATAGAGATAGCTGTAGATGGTGGGATCCAGCCGCGGCGCCTCGCACATACCGGAGTTCAGGACGTAGGCCACACCTCTACCCAGTACCTTGCCATGCTCCCGGCCCGCACCGGTAGAGGCCTTGGCGCTCTCATAATCCGCATGGTCATAGGGATAAACGCTCATCCCCGCCTCATCGCTGAGGTCGCCGGTGGGCGAATACTTGGCGGTATATGAGAACACATAACGGAAGCCTCTGCCCATGCCGCTTTCCAGACTCTCGCCGTTCGCTCTCACCGGCCCCGCATAATATACATACGTGCCGTTGATATAGTTGGCGTACGCGTCACTGGCCGTCTTGGTGCCGCCGAACAGCACCGCCACCGCCGGCAGCGAATTGCTGTTGGCCGCCGCCTTCTGGGTCATGGTCATCAGCTTCGGCACATCGTTGCCGCTGCGCCCGATGGGGTCGGTTCCGCCCTTGACTAATGCATTGTAAAACTGGGTGTATTCCTGGGCATAGTACGTCACGGACGATGCCAAGCGCTGGACATTGTCATAATTGGATTGCAGCTTATAGCCGATGATCGCATCATCCGGCAGGGCGCTGTCCTTCTTCGCGCCGTAGGTCGCCGCATCAGCATTGTAGATGGGCGTTGCCTCCACGCCGCTGGCAGCGTCCGCCACCAGATCCGGCGGCGTCGCACCCGCCACCAGCAGGCACTCGCTGTTCTCCACATTGTCGAAGAAGTTCACATAGCCCAGGTCATCTCTGCGGGCCGTTTCATCGGCCACCGACGTAACCACCAGCGTATAGTTCTGGTTGGGCGTCAGCTTGAGGTTGCCGAAGTCCGCCTCTGTAATAAGATGCCCGCTGCCGGTATAGATCTCCGCCAGTACGTCGGCGTCCGCGATATTGCTGGAGGCCAGGCGCACCTTGCCCGTACCTGTGCCGCTGTAAAGCTCCAGCGTCAGCTGGCCCTTCTGCAGCTCCGTCCGCGCATAGCTCTGCCGCACTTCCTCCTCCAAGGTATTCGGCACCAGCTTCAACACCTTGTTCAGCGCACTGGAGCTGTTGGTGCCCTCCGGCCACTGGGCCGACAGGCCCACGGTATCTTTTGTGCGGAAGCTTACCGTGCCGATGGTGCGCTTCACATTGTCTCCATTTCCATCGCCCAGATCCAGATAGCCCACCAACGTAGCGGAGTATGTAGTATTCTTATACAGCTTCTGGAAATCCACGTGGATGCGCGTCTCGTTTGCCTGCTGCGTCATCGTGATGGTATACCGATTCTTGTCTGGATCGGTGTTTTCCTGGAAAGTGCCATTCGCATCATTCAGGGTGATCTTCTGATCATAGACCTGATCGGCGTAGATCTGCAGCTCCAGCGGCTTGTTGTTGTCGATGGTCAGCTTGCTGCTGGCATTGGCCAGATTGATCACGATGGTTCCCTTGATCTGGTTGAACTCCTGAGAGCTGGGACTTTCCTCCGGTTCAAACGTCACACCGGGCAGCGTGGCGCCCACCGCCTCTATGAGCTCCGTTTTGTCCAGATCGTAGATCACCTGCTTTTCATTGTCATCAAAATAGGCCTTCACGCCGAAGCTGTATTTCGCTTCGGAGGGCAGGAAAAACACCATCGGTTCGCCGTCCTGGGGCGATACTCTGCGGGTCTGCACCACGCTGCCGTCCGCGGCATAAACCGTGTACTCATACTCCGTGATGCCGCCGTGTATGTCCTTCATCTGGGGACGATAGACCTCAAAACCGCCGGTCACGCGGTTATAGTTGGCCTCCGGCAGCGCATCCTTGTCCACCTTTTCCGGCGGCGTCTTCAGCGTCTTGAGCGCCAGCTCCTGTTCCGTCAGGCTTTTCAGGCCGCTCTTTGTCTCCACCACTACCCGCGCCACATAATCGCTGTTGGCTTGCAGATCCTTGAAGATCAGCTCCGTGATCTGTGTCACGTCGGGCTTATCCGTCACCGTTGTCACATTTCCTTCGTTGTCTGTCCGCGTCATGCTGTTGCCGTCATAGTCCAGCGTATACTTCTGCGTATAGTTGGTGCTGACCAGTGAAAAGCGCTTGTTCTGCTCCGGCGTCAGCAGCACGACCTCCACCACTTTGACAGAGTCCTGATACGCCTCGGAAACACGCATATCCACGCCGAGACGGGTCTCCTCCGCAAAGGCCTTGCTGATGAACACGCCTGTGGTATCCGTATAGAACATACGGGTAATGAACTCGCGGGAGTAGATGGTATCGTCCATCTTATAGTAGGCCACCACAGACAGGCGGTAGGCGGTATTGGGCGTCAGCACATTGTCCATGGTGGCAAAGCCCACCTCGTCAACGCCCTGGCGGAATTCATCAAACTTTTCCGAGCTGCCCGCGCTTTCCGCAGGCTGTCCCGGCTGCACCTGATAGCAGACCACGGCCTTGCCGGTGGCCACCTCATAGATCGTCACCGTGCCGTAGTATTTGTCGGAATCGCCGTCATCAAACTGCAGCGCGCCCGCCTCATCGGTGATGGCGATGACACCGCTCAGCGAAGCGGCAGAAAGCTGCCAATCCGTAATGGTCATGGTCGGCAACGCACTGTTGGTGGTGGTCTGGGACACGGCATCCCGTCCGGCATTGCCGGCGCTGCCGTTGGCGCCGGTTCCGCCGGAGGTTCCATTGCCGCCGGTGGTGCCGCTCTCGCCCTCAGAACCGTCATTACCGGTGGCTCCATCGGTGCCGGTGGTGCCGGCAGCGCCGTCCACACCATCCGCGCCGTCCTCCGCCGTGATGTTCAGCTCCGGCACGATCTGCCGCCGTGTCTCGTCCTCTGTCAAAACAATGGCGTCGTCCGCACTGACAGAGAGCTTTGCCACGGACATTTTATACGTTCCGTTGTCGATCAGCTGCGCCACCGGATAGACCCGAACGCCGGTGGCCGTCTCGATATAGCACTCCTCGGAGATCGTATCCCACCGGTTCTCATTCGTCAGGAGGGAGACAATACCATCCTCCGACACGGACACCTGCACAAAATCGGTGGTGTCCCGCATGTCCGATTGGGAAAACACCACTTTCAGCGAGGGGGAGCGCACCAGATACGTGGTATCGGACAGCTTCCACAGGTGGTCGCCCAGCTGGATATCCCCCGCGGCAGTGTGCGCCGTATAGCCGCTGCCGGCCGGAACGATCTCCAACCCGCCGCTGAAATAGTAGTTGTTGATGAAGTTATCGGAGAGATCGGCAAAGTTCACCAGAATTCCCCCCGCGAACGCTGCCATCCCGCCGTTTTCGTAATGCAGGAAGCTGGCGCTGGGTACGTCCACCCTCGCCCCGTCCGTATCACGATAGGTAACAGATACATCGCTGCGGCGGCTGTATTTTTTACCCGCCTCGAAGCCGAGACGTTCGACACCGCCGTTCACGCTGCTCAACACATAGCCGTCTCCGGCAAATTCCAGTTGATTGCTCTTTGTAATGACCGCATAACCGCCGAGGAACCCGATCATTCCCACCACGATCAGCACCAGTGTGACAATCGTTATCTTTCCTTTCATGTCTGTTCTCCTGCCATTGTAATCATTCTTTTTCTTCTGATAAAAGGGCTATTTCCCCGTTCTCTGCGGTGCGGGACACGCCGCCGAACGGAGACGCAAAACAAAATCAACATTTTGTCCACAGAATACCGCACACCACCCTACCGCCGAGAAAATATACCCATATAATGAAGAAACCGCAGAGAAGACACTGCGGCAGCCATGGGAATAAAACGACTATTTTGCGCCCAATATTAGGTTGGATATTTATGGTAATTCTTGACAGATAGAGAACAATAGTTTATAATATTCCCGAAAAAGCGGGGGAAAACAAATTTTTTGTAAACAAAAAACAAAATGTTGATTTTGTCCTACAACAGCAACCGCATCGCGTTCAGCTGCCGGCAGTGCTCCCGGCCGGAGGTCACAAGATAGATCCGTGTCGTCTCGATGCTGCTGTGCCCCAACAGATCAGCCAACCGCGCGATATCCTTATACAGCCGGTAGAATGTCACCGCGAACAGGTGCCGCAAATTATGGGGAAACACCTTCTCCGGCAGCACGTGCGCCCCGGTACACAGCCGTTTCATATCCGCCCATATCTGCTGCCGCCGCAAGCTTTTGCCGCCTTTGGTGAGAAACACCTCACCAGAGGCGATTTTCTGTTTTTTCGCATATTTCAGCAGTCTGCGGCACAGCTTATCCGGCAGCAGGATCGTCCGTATCTTCCCCTTCAAGCTGATCTCGGCGCGGCCCGCCAGTACCGCCTCCACGGTAATATATCTTACCTCGCTGACGCGAATACCCGTGGCGCAGATCGTCTCCAGCAGCAATTGGACGCGCGGGTTCCCCGCCGCTGCCGTCAGCAGCCGCCGGTACTCCTCACGGCTCAGTTCTCTTCCCTTCTCCCGAAACACCCGCCGCTGTATGCGCAGAAAGCGAACATGGACATCCCATTTCATAAAGCGGCAAAATGCATTCAGTGATGACAGCATGGAATTTACTGTTACCGGCGCGTACCCCTGCCGGCAGAGTGCCGCCTTCCACGCCGCGCCGCTCTCCGCCGACACAGCCTGCCCGTCCAGCCAGCCGGCAAAGGTCTCCACATCCCGACAGTACTTCTCCACCGTTCCCGGGCTCTTCTCCTCGCTCCGCAGATACGCGGCAAAGTCCTGAACCTGCCCCGCACTCATGTAGTATTCGTTCATGCGCAGACCTCCTTCTATATGATGCCCTTATTATAGCGAAACGCGTCCCGTCACGCAAAGCCCGCGGATGTGCCGTACCGGAAGCGGCGGCATCCTGCGGCCGCTGACGTAAGCGCGGCGCGTATTTCCAACAAAAATTACCAATCGCGCAAAGCGCATATTGCGCGGATATGAGGGAAATCTACCGTTGCGATACCCAATCGACAAGCAATCGCTTGATCAACGCAAGAAAGGAGATTTTCAATCATGTCTGCTAAGAACACCAACAAGCTGAACGTTCCCGAGGCCCGTGCCGCCATGGATAAGTTTAAGATGGAGGCCGCTTCCGAGGTTGGCGTCAACCTGAAGAATGGTTATAACGGCGACCTGACCAGCCGCGAGGCCGGTTCCGTCGGCGGCCAGATGGTCAAGAAGATGATCGAGTCCTACGAGAAGAGCCTGTAAACGCCGACGCGCTTACCAAGATCTTTTCCGATAAACAGCGGAAGGGCAAACGCATTTTGCGCTTGCCCTTCCGCTGTTCTGTTTCCATATGATTGCCGAGACGGCTCAGCCTACGTAGCCGCCGCCCACGTCATCGCCCAGGTTGCAGGTATAGACCCAGCAGATGTTCTCGCCGCCTTTCAGCTCATAGGCGGAGCAGCCGTAGTTGGGGAACCAGCCGTTGACCTTATACATCCAGCCGGAGCCGCTGCCCACGTCGAACTCGTAGAGATTGGCGATCCCCTTTACATAGGCGCTGTTGTATTTGGGCGTCCATTTGGAATCCATCTGGATGCCGTTATCACGGCACACCCGCTGCAGTACGTCAAAAACGCTTTCGCCCTCCGTAAAGGTGACTGTTGTGGCGGAGAGGATCACGCCGCTGGCGGGCACAATAGCCGCCACCGCCTCGTCGTCGATCTTATCCATATTGTTCAGGATCGTATTGCAGGAGATGGAAATGGTGCAGGTATTGCCGCTACCGCCGCTATTGCCACCGCTATTGCCACCGCTGGTGCTATTGCCGCTGTTGCCGCTGTTACTGCCGCCGCTGGTGCTGCCGCCAGAGGTATTCCCGCTCTGAGCGGGCGTCGTTTGATTTTCCTGAGGCTTTTGCTGCTCCTCTTGCTTGTTCTCCTCGGCCTGTTTGGCATCCTCTTCGGCTTCCTTTGTCTCTTCTTCCGCGGCTTTTGCCTCCTCAGCCTTTTCCTCCGCGGTCTTTTCCGCGTCAGCCTGCTTTTCCTCGTCCTTCTTTGTCTCGTCCTGTTTCGTTTCGTCCTTCTTGGCGTCGTCTTTTTTTACGTCGTCCTTTTTTTCCTCGGTCTGCTTGCCGTCAGACTTTGCCGTGGTATCCTTCTTCTGGCCGTTTGTCTGCTGGGTAACGGTGGTATCGCCAGCGGTATTTTCCTCGTTGACCACCGTCACATTGCCGCAGGCCGCCAGAGACAGCAGCGTCAGTGCCGCCAGAAGGGCGGCCAGCATCTGTCTTGCACGTTTTGTTGTCATCTTTCCGTACCTCCTCAATAGAGCGCTGTACGCAGGGGCGTCAAAAGACGCCCCTGCGTGTGGGTCATGGGTGCCAAAATGGCATTACTTTGCGCTGTGCTTTTTCTTACGGGTCAGCACGACCAGTGCCGCGGCGGAGAGCAGCATGCCGCTCAGCCACAGGGTCATCTGACTGTTGTCACCGGTATCGCTGGACTTGACGGTCTTGCCGTCATCCGTCGTGGCGTCCGCGCTGCTGCCGGGCTGACGGCGGATCACGCCGTCGTTGCGGCTGGGCTTGTCAGGCTTGTCGGGGGTGACAGGCGTAACAGGCTCGTCGGGCGTAACAGGTGCAGCCGCCTGCTTCACATAGCTGATCGCCACCGGAGACAGGCCAGTCAGCGTTACCAGCAGGCCGTTCTCGGTCTTGGTAAAGGTGGGGAATTCCACATCACCGGGAACCTTGCCATTGACATTGGTGGTAAACATATGGCTTACCATGAAATCATACTTGGTATAATTGCTGCTGTTGATATCTTCCGGATAGGGCAGTAGAACGGTGATGGAACCAGTAGAGAAGAAATCCTCCGGTTTGGCCTCCGCCCACTGGTTCGTCTTCTGGTCAAAGACCTGCAGTACCACATCCATGACGATGGTATTTTCAGCAACAAACTTGCTGTCCTTTGCCACAATGCGGGTAGTCAGCTCGTTCTTGATCCCTTCCACAGTACCCAGCGTATCGTGATCCCGCAGAGCATCGGGAACGGTAGTGATGTCTTCCTTCACCACTATGCGGGCGCCGTCCTTGCGATAACCGCAGATGCACTGCTGGTTGCCCACATAGGTATGCGCGGTCTTCTCCACTTCCGCATCGCATACGGTACAGATCTTCCAGTGTTCCTTCTCATTCATGAAGAAGTCACTACCGGCCTTGTGGCCCAGCGCCTTGATGACCCAGCTGTCCTTTGCGATGACGGTGTTGCCCTCGGCATCGCTGAAATACTTGCCGCAGCGGGAGCAGTTCCAATAGGCGCTGTTGCCCGCTTCGGTGCAGGTGGGCTCCTTGGCTGCCGTGGCGGTCATGGTGTGACCCAGAGCATTGATGATCCAGCCGTCCTTTGCGATTTCGGCATTGCCCTCGGCGTCGCTGAAATACTTGCCGCAGCGGGAGCAGCTCCAATAGGCGCTGTTGCCTGCTTCGGTGCAGGTGGGCTCAGTGGCCGCCGTGGCGGTCATGGTGTGGCCCAGCGCGCTGAGGATCCAGCTGTTCTCCTCGATCTCAGTCTTGCCCTCGGCGTCGCTGAAATACTTGCCGCAGCGGGAGCAGCTCCAATAGGCGCTGTTGCCTGCTTCGGTGCAGGTGGGCTCCTTGGCCGCCGTGGCGGTCATGGTGTGGCCCAGAGCGGAGATGGTGCGCGTTGCCGTGGCTTCGCAGCCTTCGTGAGTACAAGCGGCTGTCGCGGTGCCCTCCTGCGTGCAGTTGGGCTCAGTGGTGGTCGTCCAGGTGGTGAAAGTGTGCAGCTCGTCGCTGTGGACATCGGTCATCTTATACAGGAACGTCTGGTTTGCCTTAAAGCGGGCGTAAGCGGCCATCGCGTAGTAGGCCTGCTCCGTAGCCATCTGGTTGTGGTCTCCGCCCTTCAGATGGGCGAAGCTGCCGCCGGAACGGTAGTAGCTGTACAGCGCGTTCAGCGGGGACTTGCCGTCCGGGGCAAACTGGCTGTCCGTGGCGGGGTCCCGGTTCAGTGCGCACAGCATGACAACGATCTGGGCGTTGGTCTCGCTGCTGTCACCAAAGCTTCCGTCGGCGTTCTGCCGGCCGGCCAGCCAGGTCAGCGCCTTGTCCACCGCCGTTTTGGCGGTATTGCTGCTGTTATAGTAGGGAGCCAGCGCCTGCATGGCCATGGCGGTCATGTCGATGTCCGCATCCGGCTTCGTGTCGCTGATATACCAGGCGCCGCTTTCCATCTGGATGTCGGCGATCTTGTCGATCAGCGCTTCACGGGTCACGTTGCCGTAGGTGGGATAGTCGTGGCTGTCCAGCGCCAGCAATGCCCAAACGGGGCCGCTGGTACCCTGCTTGCTGATGTAGCCCATGCCGTCCAGGCCCTTCACCAGATCATAGCCGCCCACGCTGGCGGGATCCTTGCCGATAGCCGTCAGCGCCAGGATCACACGGGAATTGTCGGTGGACTTGTTGCGATCCAGCCGGTTCTTGCTGTTGATGTACTCCTGAACATACGCCACCACGTTCTGGTAATAGGCGTCCGCATTGGGCACATCGCGGCCGCTGCGGGCCAGACCCAGCACCAGCCATTCGCCGCCGGTAAAGTCCACAGTAGGCGCCGCGTCCTTGGCCTGGGCAGCCAAAAAGTCGCCGGTGAGCTGATAGATGGCCTCGTTGACGCCACCCAGCGTCAGGTTGCTGATGTAGGCCAGGTCATCGCCGCCGCGGGAAGCATCATCCTTTTTGAACTTCAGCGTCAGCGTCCAGGTGCCGGCGGTCAGCGCGGTGGAGTAGGTGCCCTCCTTAGTGCCGCTGAGATTGCTGACAGCGGCCACGTTCTCCGTTCCGTTGCTGAGAACGGCGTTGAACATGTCATAGCCTGCCTCAGAGGACACGCCGTAGTCGAAGGAGAGCAGCAGATCCTTGTCCACGGTGAAGGAGAAGGAGGTCTCGGAGGTCGTCTTGTTCTGATCTACGTTGGTGCTCTCGAAGCGGTTCTTCTCGGTGTTGTACTGCCAGGGATAGCTGCCGTCGGCCATGTTGGCGGAGGTAACGCCCTCTTCCGGCAGGATCACATAGGCCAGCCGCTCATCGTTCCACTGCTTGACAAACGCATCGCAGCGGTCACAGGTATAGGTGTAATAGGCAGGATAGCGGGTCACCTCGTTGTCGCCGGGGGTGTGGCCCAGAGCCGCCACGGCGTCCGTCTTGGTCTCGCTGCAGCCCTCGCGCTTACAGGTGCGGGTAATGCTGCCCGCTTCCGTGCAGGTGGGCGGTACGGCTGTGCAGTTGCCGCAGGTCTCATCCACCGCCGCGTGATCGCACCAGTCATGGCCCAGCGCGTCCACATAGGTGTCCTTGTAGCTCTCGTTGCAGCTGGCGCAGGTATGGGTGGTATAGCCCTTTTCCGTGCAGGTGGGGGCGGTGACGGTTTCGTTGTCCGTCTGGTGGAAACTCACACCCTTCTGCCACGTCAGGGCGGGATAACCGCCGCCGCAGACGGCGGCAAACTGATCGCTCAGCTCCGCATCTGTAGTCAGGGTCTCGGCGTTTTCATCGTCGGCTTTCAGGGAGTAGCACTTGCTTCGCTCCACAGACGCGGCATCCACGCTGCCAAAGGCGGCGTTGTCGCCGGTGGTGTAGCAGGCAGTGACGGTCATGGCCGTCTGCACTGCGCCGGTCATCCAATGCGTTTCGCCCTTCGCCGTGCCGCCAATGCCGCCGGCGTTGCTGCCGGTGACGGCGCCGGTGTTATAGCAGCTGTCAACGGTCACACCGTAGCTGCTGCTGCCGAAGATGCCGCCCGCATTGCTGCCGGTGGCGGTCACCGCACCGGTGTTGTAGCAGCCGGTGATGGTGGTGCCGTTTCCAGCAAAGCTGCCGATGATGCCGCCCACATTGCCGCTGCCGGTGACATCGCCGTAATTGGCGCAGTTGCGGATGGTGGTGTTCTGGCCAGCCTTGCCAACAATGCCGCCCACGTCGCTGGTGGCAGCGTTGATAGTCACATAGCTGAAGCAATTCTCAATCACAACGCCGCTATTTGTGTAGCCCGTAACAGCGCCGCCGCCGGCGGAAGTGCCCTTCAAGGTCAGATTGCTGATATGGGAATTGCTGCCGATCTGGCTGAACAGGCCCTTCTGGGCGTTCAGGCCGATGATCTCATAGCCCTTGCCGTCCAGCACGGCCTTCTTATAGGACGACACATTCAGCCAGGCGTACTTGGCCAGGTCGATATCGGCAGTCAGCACACCGGAGATATCCTGATCCTTGCTCTTAGTCACGAACCACGCCAGCTCCGCGCCGGTGCCGATCTGATAGACGCCGTTATCGTCCTTTTGAGGCTCGGTGGTGGTAACGCCATCCCATGCATTGGCAGAGGTGGCGGTCAGGGTGATCTCGAAGGTGTTCGAGCCCTCCGCGGTAAGGGTGACGGAACCGGTGGCGTATTCAAAGCCCGCGCCGGAGATGGTGTAATTATACATTCCGGCCGGTGCCTTGAAGGTGGCGTCCTCTTTGACAACCGCGGCGTTGCCGCTGCTGTCCTTCATGGTGATAGTCAGCTTGTCGCGGGTAACGGGCTTGCCATTATTGTCCTTAAAGGTCAGCGTACCGGTGAGGAAATCGCTGCTCTCGCTCACAGGGATTGCCACCTCAGGCAGGCGGGACAGGTTGTCGCCGATCTTGTCGCCCGTATAAGTGCCTTTTCCCTCGTTATACTGCACCGCGCGCTGTGTACCGGTACGCGAGCTATATAGGGAACCTACCATAATCAAACCGGACAGGGAGTAAGTCTCCTCCGACCAGTACTTGGGAAGGGTGATCGTGATTACCTGACGGGCGGAGTCACTGCTGAAATCGTAGGTGCCGACAGGGCCGCCTCCCGCTGTCTGGAACTTGGTGCCATCCTCGCCGACCAGCAACAGGGCGGGTGTGCAATTATAGACGCCGCACAGCTTTTCCTTGGGGTTCACCAGACCGCTGAACTGCACCTTTACCGTATCGCCGGCCTTGGGCTTGTTCTCCTCGGTATACGCATTGCCGTCCTTATCCAGCAGCGTATAGCTGATCTGGCGGGCGGTGATGACCTGATAGCTGGCTACGCCATTCTTCTCTACCTTGATAATATGGCGGCCGGTGGTCAGGCCGGTGATCGTGACGGTACCATCCGCGGCAACGGTCACATTATCGTTGCTAAAGCCGGAGAAGGACATCTTGCTGCCAACGGTGGAACGGGCCACGGTGACGGTGCAGCCTTCCTCAGGCCGGAAGCTGTACTCAGCACCTTGCGTGCCGGTGTAGAACAGGATGTCATGCTCGGCATCCAACGGTGTGGGGTCGGTGGTCAGACGATCCAGGGTCATATTGGTCTGGATGCCGGTGCCATCGGCGCCTACCGTCACCACGAACACACCGGTAAACTCCGGCCAAATGGCGGAAAGCTGTTTGCCGTCTCCGCCTCTCTTATCATGCACCATGCCCTGATTGTGGGTCATGGCGTCATAGGTCACCAGCACGATGGCGGTGCCGTTTGTGTTGGCACGCATAGTGGCGATGGAGCTGTTGTCCTTATCGGGCGTGATCGTCACCACATTGCTTTCGCTGCCATCAACGCCGATTACCTGATAATGCACGTCGGGCAGAGCGATCTTGGCATTCATGTAGCTTTCAATGGCCTGCCAGTTGCGGAACACATTCAGCGTGTACTGCTCGCCCCGCGTCATGCTCTTGTAGCCCTGGGAGTTGATATTCAGGTAGATATTACCCACATCGTACACATTGCTGAAGCTCTCATTGACAGTATTCTTCGTAAAGCTGCTGTCGCCGATATGCAGATCCTCCGCGGTAAGGGTGATCTCCGTGGCTTCATTCCACTTGCCGAAATCCCAATAGGTCACGCCGTTGGGATTCTGCACGCGCACAAAGTGGTTATTGTAGTTCATATAGCCGTCAGTGGCAGAGACGGTCGGAAGGACGAATGTTGCGGTAACGTCCTCCTCGCCATCGGTCACAGACTCAGCTTTTACGAACTCATAAGTCCAGTAATTCCGGAACACACCGGCACTGATGGTGGAGCCCTTCGGGGCATGGACAGTCAGCCCGTGGCCGACCACCATTGTAATCTTGAGCTCCGCATTCGTTTCCGGAGTTGTCTTTGCTGTAGCGGCAAGGTACTCAGCGTGCTTTTCCGCGTTGGGTGTGGCGGTGGCTTCCACGGTGTCGCCCAGTACGAAGATGCAGCTGGGCACCGTCTTGCCATAGTTATCCGCCTGACCTACCTCAGCCAGACGCTGACCATCGGCGCTGGTAACCGTCACAGTCAGGGTGTAATCCGTATTCAGCGCCCAATCGTTGGGCGTAATACTGAAATTATAGATGCGCTGGATCTTGAAAGCGTCATGCTCGGCATCCACATAGATAGACAGGCCGCCGTTGCAGTTGTCCTTGGCGTCATAGCCCTCCACCCAATACTGGCCGTCAGGCAGCGCAACGGGCTCATACTTCTGTGCATAGCCATCTGCCACCAGAGCAGTATTCGCCAGCAGATCCTTCTTGCCCTTCACACCGTTGGCGTAGGTATAGAGCTTCAAAGACGCGACCTGCCCGCTGTGTATGCCGCTAAAGGTCACATCCGTGGGCACCGGCAGGTCAGGGGCGTTTTCGTCCACCGTGACCGGCAGGATACTCATGATGATGGGAGTGGCGTAATTCTCTTCGATCTCCTCTGCCGGCATATAGGCCGTCAGATAATAGGTGCCCGCCGTCTCCGGCGCGGTGAAGGTCACCTTGCCGTCCTCAGCCACTACGGCGTTTTCAATATCGGTCAGGCCGCCGTTGGCATCGACCCAGGCCAGCTGGGCGCCTTTCAGCGCTTTGACCTGATTCTTTTCTATCAACGCGGCCATGGGAACACAGCCGTAGTAGGCAATGCAGTAGCCGTTCACGGTGATATCCACTTCGGTCTTCGGCTTCACCGTCAGGCTGCTCAGGGATGCGCCGTTGCGCTCCCACAGGGGGTAGTTATCCAGTGCATAGCCGTCCTGATACAGGAAGAATTCCACTGTATCGCCGGTCTTTACCGCCGCCTGAGGGAAGGTGTAGCCGGTATAGCTCTTTCCGCCGGGGGCATACTTGTCATCCACCAGCACATTATTGTGGGGGGTCTCACCGTTGATGGTAAAACCGCTGTTGCCGGTATTTTCACCAAAAATTGTGGTGACAAAGCCCGTGCTGCCAACAACCAGATAGTTACTGGCCGTCTCCGCGGTAAAGTCTTCGCCCAGCATAAGCTCATGGGCCTTGACCAGCACGTCCAGGGCGGACACGCCGCCGTCTACCTCATCGGTGAAGCCGTACTGCTCCGCCAGGTTAGAAGCGACCTTGACAGCCGGTGCAATGCTGTGCAGATAGCCGCCTGCCATCTGAGAACGGATGTTGACAGTGGCGGTGGCGGCAGGCGTGGGATCAGGCGTATCGCCGCCCGCCACCTGCACATGGATGATATAATTGATGGCCGTGACCGCCGGTGTTGACAGTTGACCATCTTTGTAAGTCGCTTCCTTCGTATCGCCGCAGCAGACTGTCAGTGTCGACTCATTGACGGCGGGGATCGCCGCGGTGCAGCGGTAATCCTGTGTCTCCTCCTCCGTCTTCAGCGTCAGATAGATCCGATTCTGCTTGTTTGCCGCGGCTGCGTTGACCTTGAAGGTCTCCGTGCCCGCCGGCAGTGTCAGGGTGAATTCTGTCACGTTGGAGGGGAACTCGGGGGACAGCTTGCCCGCCGGAGTAACGCTCAGCTGAGACAGGCTGGTATTGTCCATCGTGGCATAGTCGCCGCCGATGTCCTTGCCGAGTTTGCAGGTGTACATCATGCGGATCTCGTCGCCATCCTGCAGCTCGCTGTTGGCTACGGTAAAGCTGGCAAAGCCCTCGTTGGTGAACCAGTCGTTCAGCGTGCCCATCCAGCCGCCGCCAGTGCCGCCGTCAAACTCACCAAGGCTCAGCTCCTCTCTGTCCACTGTCTTGGTGATCCTGGAGATATAGCCCCCCTTGGCGCCTACCGCCGTAAAGCCATTTTTCTCCAATGCCTCGGCGATACAGCTCATCATGGTGGATGTGCTGGTCAGGGTGACCGTCTCGTTTACGATCTCGCCTGTCCACGCGGGCGTATTGGTCACAGGTTTACCCGTATCTGCATCCGTCTCGGTATACGGCTCGGTAAACGTGTTATTCTCCACGATCACGTGGACACTGCCCAAATTTTCTGTTCCTGTGTCTTCGTCCCCTGCCGCGAACACGGTGGTGGGAACTAAGCTCAGCAGCATCACCAGTGCCAGCAGCAGAGAAACTATGCGTTTTCTCATGTGTGACCTTCCTCCTGTTTTAATTTCTAAAAAACACAATATGTAAATGCCGTTTCCGGCAGGTCTCATGAGGTAGGGCGGAAGGAGCCGGCAAACCCCCTCCGCCGCTATGGGAAAGATCGCGGCCAGAGCCGCACTCGACTGCAAAAGAAAAAGCGCACGGCCAAACCCGGCCGTGCGGCAAAACAAAAACGCACGGCCCAAGCAGGTCGTGCGTCAACAAACACTTCTTGCTTCGGCTTCGGGAATGGCGAAAGCCCAGGAGCGGCGCATTACGTATCTGACTTAGCCTGTCAAAACAGGCATCACAGTGACCTTCTCGCGGGGCATCTCACCCCATTCCGCTGTCGGCTTAAAGCCGACGCGCCGTCCTGTATACACTTGTCGAAAAGCAGTATATCACACCGAAAGGGGAATTGCAAGGGGGGATATTGGGAAATTCCGGAAAGTGCCCATGAAAAAACTGAGACCGCTTCCGCAGTCTCAGTTCTGTTCTGTTGCCGGCTCCGTCGCCGCGCCCCAGTTGACGTGCCACTTCTCCAGCTGGTAGAAAGGGTCGGCGGCGGTGGGGGTAATGGCATCCACCGCGTCGTAGGGCAGCAGCACGGAGGTTCGCTTGAAGCAAAGGGGAATGATGGGCGTCTGGCTCTGCAGGCGGCGGCACAGGGCTTTCAGCGCGTCGGGGCGGCTGCTCTCATCCGCGGTGAAGCAGGAGGCCAGCAGGCTGTCCACGATGCTGTCGGAAAACCCGCCGTAATTCAGGCTGCCGCCGGTACCCACCAGATGGGACACATCCCAATCGGCGGTCAGCTTGCATTCGGCCAGATACATGTCATAACGGCCGTCCATCAGGGCGGACACATATTGATCCCAGGGCAGGGCGTTGACCGTGACCTTAAAATCGTACCGCTCCAGCTCCTTTGCCACCTCCTGGGCGATGGACACGCGGAAGGTGTTTTCGCTGTTGACCAGCAGTGTCATGTTGTAGATCCACTCGCCGTCGGCCATATAGACCTCCGCCATGGCGGCGGCGCAGTCCTCGGCGGTATAGGCGGTCTCCAGCGAGGCGGGATAGAGGCCGCTGGCGGGATGGATGGGGAACTGGGTCTCCACGCCGTGGCCCATCAGATAGGCGCTGACATAGGCGGTACGATCCACCGCCATACTGATGGCAAGACGCAGGTTCTCATTCTGAAACAGCCTTCGGTTCAGGTTAAAGCCCAGATATTGCAGGACGGTGGTATCCGCGTCGGTATAGCTGCCGCTGGTGGAGGCCGTATCCCCCTTGGAGCTTGTCATGTCGCAGACCAGCAGGTGTACATCGTGGGAGGAGAAGGCATATGACGCGGCGTCCTGGCTCTTATAGGCCAGCAGAGGGATCCGGTCAAAGGGCAGCAGGGAGGTGGGACGCCGCCAATAGGTGTTCGGGTACAGGGCGTCCTCCTCCGGCGATTTTGCATAGGGCCCCGTGCCGGTGGGAAAGGCGTTGGTCTCGGTGCCCTCTTTGACGATGGGGATATCCAGCAGCGCCGTGAGACCTTGACGGTCACGGTTCAGGCGGATGGTGACGGTATTGCCGTCCTCCGCACGAATGGCAGATACATCCGCCAGACGTGCGCCATAGCGGGCGGACTGCTGGGCCCGCAGCAGTGTGGCGGCCACGTCCTGGGCCGTCAGGCTGGTGCCGTCGCTGAACTGCGCGGTGCGCAGCGTAATGGTATAGGTGAAGGTCTGGGAATCATAGTGCTCACTCTCCGCCAGAACGCGCTGGGTCTCAAACTCCGGCGTCAGCCGGTACAGCGGCTCATACAGCAGGGCAGCGAGGGTGTGCTGCACGCCGTCGCCGCAGGTAACGGGATCCAGCGTCTCGCCGCTGAGATACGGCAGGGCGAAGGTAGTCAGTGCCGGTGTCTCGTCCTGGGCATCCGTCTGATAGTAGCGTGACAGCTCGCTGAGGGGATCGTTGAGATAATCCCCCTCGTCCCAGCTGGCGCAGCCCGCCAGAGAAAACAGGCTCAGCGCCGCCAGCAGCAGCGCCGCGATGCGTCGTTTCATAGGGTATCCTCCAATGAGATCATGGCGATCTGGCTGCCGCGGGCGCCGCCGTGCTTCCGGTGGCTCCAGTAGAGGTCGGTACGGCAGGCGGTGCAGTCTCCGCTGATATCCACGGCGGCAACGCCGGCCTTTCGCAGCCACAGGGCGTTGATGGCTTTCAGATCAATGTGGTATTTGCGACCGTTCCAGGTGATATAAGGGTCGGCCTCCGCGCCCAGTGCGGCGTGCAGCGCCTCCGGCACATCGCCATCGGTCTCAAAGCAGCACTGGCCGATGGCCGGGCCGATGGCGGCGCGGATATCGGAGGGACGGCACCCGAAAAGGCGCACCATTTCCCTCACCGTCTTTCCGGCAATGCCCAGAGCCGTACCCCGCCATCCGGCATGGCAGGCGCCGATGGCCCCGCGGACAGGGTCGTACAGCAGCACCACATTACAGTCGGCGGAGAATACCACCAGCGGCAAGTGGGGCACGTCGGTAACCATACCGTCCACAGAGGGGTAATCCCGCTCACGCCACAGGCCCTTGCCGGCGTCGTCCTCCGTCACGTGGCGCACCACGTCCTCGTGGATCTGCTTGGACAGCACCACGCGGTGTACGTCGGTACCCAGCGCAGCGCAGAAGCGGCGGTAATTCTCCCGCACGTTTTCCATGTCGTCACCGCGGCCCACACCCAGATCCAGGCTGTCCCACGGAGCCGGGGACACGCCGCCCAAACGGGTGGAAAAGCCGTGGCACACACCGGAGAGGGTATCGGCGGTCAGGATGGTAAGGCCGTTTTTGGTGTTGGTGTGAAACATAGAAGGCTCCTTTCGGGGTGAGAATACATCGGAGAGCGGTATCAAAGGCCCCCTTGTGTAAAGGGGGCTGGCTCGGCGCAAGCCGAGACTGGAGGATTGTCGGGGCATTTGACAACCCCTCCGTCGCCTACGACGACACCTCCCCTTACACAAGGGATGCTTTGGATGCGTTTTCCGCCTGAGGGAAACATCGGGCGGCGGCATTCGCCGCCGCCCTGATGTGTCAGGAATGATACTCCTTGCAGTCGCACTTCTTCCACTTCAACCCGCTGCCGCAGGGGCACAGGTCGTTGCGGCCGATCTTGACCACCTTTTTGGGCTGCTTTTTCACGGTGCCGTCGCCGCCCACATTCTCGGTGATGCCTTTGGCTACCCGTTCGCGCTTGATCTCCTCGTTGCGCTGGAGGCGGACGCTGTACAGGCGGCGGACAGTCTCCTCCTGAATGGCGGAGATCATCTCCTCGAACATCGCTAGACTTTCCTTCTTATAGGCGTTGATGGGGTCGGTCTGGGCGTAGGCACGCAGGCGGATGCCCTGGCGCAGGTCGTCCATGGCGTCGATGTGCTCCATCCAGTATTCATCCACCACCCGCAGCAGGATCACCCGCTCCAGCTCACGCATGACGGGGGAGGTGAATTCCTCCTCCTTCTGGTGATAGAACTCGGCGGCGGCGGCGATAAAGCGGTCGGACAGCTCCTCCGCCGTCAGGGTGGGCAGTTCCTCCTCCGTGACCTTTACGGCGTACTTGGGGAAATACGTGCCCTCCACATTCCGCAGCAGCTCCTTGCAGGAGACGGCGTCCAGATGGGATTTTTCCAAAAAGGCGGAGTTGACCTGATTAGAAATGGCTGTGGACATCATGTTCATAATGGTGTCCTTCACGTCCAGACCATCCAGCACCTGCTTGCGCTGTCCATAGATGATCTCACGCTGCTTGTTCATCACGTCGTCGTATTCCAGCACCGACTTACGGGTCTGGAAGTTGCGGCTCTCCACGGTGGTCTGGGCCTGCTGGATGGACTTGGTCAGCAGCTTGTTCTCAATGGGCATATCCTCATCCACATTGAGACGCTCCATCATGTTGGTAATCCGTTCGCCGCCGAACAGGCGCATCAGATCATCCTCCAGGGAGATATAAAAGCGGGTCTCACCGGGGTCGCCCTGACGGCCGGCACGGCCGCGCAGCTGGTTGTCGATACGGCGGGAATCGTGCCGCTCGGTGCCGATGATGAACAATCCTCCGGCCTGACGAACACGCTCGGCTTCGCCGGCGATCTCCTCCTTGTGCTTTTGCAGGCGCTCGGCAAACAGCTTGCGGGCGTCCAGAATCTCCTGATTGTCCGTTTCGGCATAGCCGGTGGCCTCGGCGATCAGCTCGTCGGTCATGCCGGCCTTGCGCAGATCGTTTTTGGCGAGATATTCGGCGTTGCCGCCCAGCATGATATCCGTACCACGGCCCGCCATGTTGGTGGCCACGGTGACGGCGCCGAATTTACCGGCCTGAGCCACGATCTCGGCTTCCTTTTCGTGGTTCTTGGCGTTCAGCAGGTTGCAGGGGATGCCCTCCCGCTGCAGCATATGACCCAACAGTTCATTCTTTTCGATGGACACGGTACCCACCAGCACAGGCTGACCCTTGGCGTGACACTCTTTCACCTGGCGGATCACGGCGCGGTATTTTCCGTTCTCTGTTTTATAGACGCTGTCCTCGTTGTCGATACGGGCAATGGGGCGGTTGGTGGGGATCTCCACAATATCCAGCTTGTAGATGGTGGCGAATTCCTCTTCCTCCGTCAGTGCCGTACCGGTCATACCGGAGAGCTTGCTGTACATGCGGAAGTAGTTCTGGAAAGTGATGGTGGCCAGAGTCTTGCTCTCCCGCTGCACCTTCACCCGCTCCTTGGCCTCGATGGCCTGATGCAGGCCCTCGTTATACCGGCGGCCGAACATGAGACGACCGGTATATTCATCCACAATGACGATCTCGCCATCCTTAACCACGTAGTCCACGTCACGCTTCATAATGCCGTAGGCGCGGATGGCCTGGTTGATGTGGTGGGAGATGGTACTGTTTTCCGGATCGCTCAGATTGTCCAGATGGAAGAACTCCTCCGCCTTGGCGATGCCGCGGGCGGTCAGGGTGACGCTGCGGGCCTTTTCATCCACGATGTAGTCGGCGTCGATGTCGGGGTCTTCCTCCTCCTTGGCGTCGGTCTCCACGATCGTGAAGCGCTTGAGCTTGCGGGCGAAGGCATCGGCCATGTCGTACAGCTGGGTGGATTTGTCGCCCTGGCCGGAGATGATCAGGGGTGTGCGGGCCTCGTCGATGAGGATGGAGTCCACCTCGTCCACGATGGCAAAATTGTGGCCCCGCTGCACCAGCTCGTTGGCATAGATAGCCATATTGTCACGCAGATAGTCAAAGCCCATCTCGTTATTGGTGCCGTAGGTAATGTCGGCGGCATAGGCCTTCTGCCGCTCCTCCTTGGTCAGATCGTGGATAATCAGACCCACGGTCAAACCCAGAAAGCGGTGCACCTTACCCATCCATTCGCTGTCGCGCTTGGCAAGGTAGTCGTTAACGGTGACGATATGCACGCCCTTGCCGGTCAGCGCGTTTAAGTAGGCGGGCAGAGTGGCCACCAGGGTCTTGCCCTCACCGGTCTTCATCTCGGCGATGCGGCCCTGATGCAGCACGATGCCGCCCACCAGCTGCACCGGATAGGGGCGCATGCCCAGCACACGATCCGCTGCTTCGCGGACGGTGGCAAAGGCCTCCGGCAGAATGTCATCCAGCGTTTCGCCATTGGCAAGACGCTCCTTGAACTCCGGCGTCTTGGCCTGCAGCTGGGCATCGGTCAGCGCCTTGTATTCCTCCTCCATACCCTCGATCTGGTGGACGATGGGCCAAATGGATTTCAGTTCCCGTTCGGAATAGGTTCCGAAGATCTTGGTAATCAGTCCCATATATGATTGATCCTTTCTGTAAAAAGAATTCGCTTATCGCATAATGATACAAATATCAGTATATCATACTCCCGCGCCATATGCAAAGGAAATTTGACGAACCGTGCCTTCCGGTAAGTTGCGGCTTGCCTACGGCGGAAAAAGGTGGTACAATGTAATAAATATCACCGCGCCTATCATAGCAGATAATTTCACCGAAACTGTGAACTTTTTGGAAAGGATGTACGCCATGAAGCTGAGTTTTTTCGGCGCTGACCAGTGCGTCACCGGCAGCTGCCATTGTCTGGAGGTCAACGGAAAGCATATCCTCATCGACTGCGGCTTGCAGCAGGGACGGGACGAGGTGGATAACGCCACACTGCCCTTCCACCCCGGCAGCATTGATGCCGTATTGGTGACCCACGCTCATATCGACCATTCCGGCCGTATTCCCATGCTGATCAAAAACGGCTTTCAGGGCAAAATCATCACCACGCGGCTGACGGCGGATCTGCTGCGGATCATGCTGGCGGACTCCGCCCACATTCAGGAGAGCGACGCCGAGTATCAGAACCGCAAAAACCAGCGCGCCGGCCGCCCCGATGTGGAACCGCTGTACACGGTGGCCGACGCTATGCGTGTGCCGGAATTTCTGCAGACCTGTGAATACAACCAGCCCATCGACGTGTGTCAGGGCGTGAAGGCCACCTTCATCGACGCCGGTCACCTGTTGGGCAGCGCCTCCATCCTGCTGGAGCTGACCGAGGGCGGCGAAAAGCGCACCATCGTCTTTTCCGGCGATATCGGCAACGTGGATCAGCCCATCATCCGCGACCCCCAGAACTTTGACGGAGCGGACTACGTGGTGATGGAAAGCACCTACGGCAACCGCAACCACACCGAGGTGTGGAGTTATACCGACGACCTGGCGGAGATCATCAACGAGACGCTGGGCCGCGGCGGCAACGTGGTGATCCCCTCCTTTGCCGTGGGGCGCACCCAGGAGCTTTTGTACTTCATCCGCGAGATCAAGGATCGTCACCTGGTGACCTCGGTGCAGGATTTCCCTGTGTATGTGGACTCACCTCTTGCCAAGTCCGCCACCAGCATCTTCTGCGGTGACCTGCGGGGTTATCTGGACGAGGAGGCGCTGGCACTGGTGCAGGACGGCACCCATATGTTCAACTTCCCCGGCCTGCACCTGACCGAATCGGTGGAGGAATCCAAACTGCTGAATATGGATAAGGTGCCCAAGGTCATCATTTCCGCCAGCGGCATGTGCGACGCGGGCCGTATCCGCCACCACCTGAAATATAACCTCTGGCGCGCCGACAGCGCCGTGGTGTTCGTGGGCTTCCAGTCCCCCGGTACGCTGGGTCGTACGCTGTTAGACGGCGCCGCCAGCGTCAAGCTGTTTGGCGAGGATGTAGCCGTCCGCGCCAAGATCGTCAACTTCCAGGGTCTCAGCTCCCACGCCGACCGCGATCACCTGCTGGCCTGGATCGCCCACTATAAGGCACCCAAGCCCCAGCACGTATTCATCGTCCACGGCGACCGCGAAGTGGCGCCTCTGTTTGCCGAAACTGTCAGCGCTATGGGCTTCAACGCCCACGCCCCCCAGTATACGGAGGAATACGACCTGATCACCTGCACCCAGCTGGCCAAGGGCTTCCTGCCGGAGCGCAAGAAGATGGTCTTCGATGGACAGGGCAGCCGTGCCGGTGTGGTCTATCAGAAGCTGCTGCAGGCGCTGGACGCCCTGCAGGCGCTGGTGCGCCGCAGCAAGGGTCGGGACAACAAGACCCTTGGCGCCATGGCCGAGGCCATTCGCAAGATCACGGAGAAATACGAGTTTTAAGGGACAATAAGGGGAAGCCACTGGCTTCCCCTGTTTTCTGGAAAGAGGTTTCATGGAAACGCTGCAGAAAAACCAAATCGTCCGTGCCGTCATCGAGGGCTACTCCTCCGACGGCCTGGGCATTGCGCGGGTCAACGGGCAGGTGGTGTTCGTCCATCGGGCCATTCGGGGCGAGGACTGCGATATCCTCATCATGAAGGTGCTGAAAAACACCGCCTTCGGCAAAGTGACGGCCATCCATACCCCCTCTCCCCACCGGCAGGAGCCGGACTGTCCCTATTATGGCAGGTGCGGCGGCTGCGACTTCCGCCACATGGACTACGCCGAGGAGCTGGCCGCCAAGCGCCAGCGGGTGCAGGACGCCCTGACACGCATCGGCGGCAGTGATGTACCAGTGGAGGAGATTCTGGGCGCGGCGGAGACCGACCGCTACCGCAACAAAAGCCAGTACCCCGTGTCCCCCAACGGCGCGGTGGGCTTCTACCGCGCCCGCACCCATGAGGTGATCGGCGTGGAGCAGTGCCGCTTGCAGATGTCCCAGGCCGACGCGGCGGCACAGGCGGTGCGGCAGTATATCCGCCGCTTCCGTGTGCCCTGCTACGATGAGCGAACGGGCCGCGGGCTGCTGCGGCACCTGTATGTCCGCACCAACGGGGCAGGGGAAAGTCTCATCTGCCTGCTGGGCTGCGGTGACCGTGCCCCCCACGAGCCGGAGCTGGTGGAGCTGCTGCGGCAGGCCGTCCCCCAAACCGTGGGCGTCGTATGGGGCGTAAACCGCAAAAAGGGCAATGTGATCCTGGGGGACAGTTACCGCACACTTTGGGGCGCGGACACCCTGCAGGATACCCTGTGGGGCCTGACCTTCCGGCTGAGCGTGCCGTCCTTTTATCAGGTGAACCGCCCTCAGGCGGAGGTGCTGTACCGCAAGGCGGTGGAATTTGCCGCTCTGACAGGTCAGGAAACGGTGCTTGACCTCTACTGCGGCGCAGGTACCATCACACTGTGCATGGCACGGCACTGCGGGCAGGCCATCGGTGCGGAGATCGTGCCGGAGGCCATCAGCGACGCCCGCCGGAACGCTGTGGACAACGGCGTGGAGAATGTAGAGTTTTTCTGCGGCGATGCCAAGGAAACGGCGGCAGAGTTGGCCGCCCGCGGCCTGCGGCCGGATGTGATCTGCATGGATCCCCCTCGCAAGGGGCTGGCGCCGGAGGTGGTGGACGCGGCCGCCGCCATGGCGCCCCGCCACATCGTCTATGTCTCCTGCGACCCCGCCACGCTGGGCCGTGACATCAAGCGCTTCGCCCAGCACGGCTACACCGCCCGCCGCGCCGCGGCCGTGGATCTGTTCCCCCGAACAGCCCATGTGGAGACGGTGGTGCTGCTGTCCCAAACAGCGGAATCGTAACATAACATCCCCTCCGGATATTCCGGATGCCTCCTGCCGACAGAGAGTCTTTTCTCTCTGCCGGTATTTTTTTGTCAAAACCCTATTGACATTTCCAAACTACTGAATATAATGTAGTAGTGAAAGAACACTATGTGAAAGGAGCTGCTTATGAACCCGCAATATAAAAAAGGCGTGCTGGATCTGTGCGTGCTGTCCCTGCTGCGGAAGCAGGATCGGTACGGCTATGAGATATCCGACTACCTGTCGAAGCACATCGAAATCGCCGACGGCACCGTGTACCCTCTGCTGCGCAAGCTGAAAGCCGACGGGCTGGTGACAACCTATTTACAGGAGGAGAGCGGCGGCCCGCCCCGGAAATACTATAAGCTGACCCAGCTAGGCGAGGACGTATACAATATGGATCGGGCGGAGTATCTGCGGTTCGCCGAGACCGTCCGCGAGCTTTTGAAGGAGGATAACGACCATGAAGAAAGCTGAATTTCTGAATAAACTCAATGAAGAACTGAAAAAGCGGAATGTCCCCGACGCGGCGGATATTTTAGAGGAGTACGCGCAGCACTTTGATCTGAAGCTGGCGGACGGCTTTTTTGAGGAGGAGATCGCCGCACGGCTGGAGGATCCCGCTATGCTGGCGGCGCAGTTTGATGAGGCGGAGCGTGGGCCGCGGAAAAGAGGCGGCAGCAAGCCGCTGACCGTGATCGGTCTGGGGATCGCAGATGTTTTTGCGGCCCTGTTCTTCCTGCTGCTGGAGGGCTTCGGCATCGTGCTGGCCGCCGCGGCGCTGTCCTTTGGGGTCGTTGCGATCTGCCTGCTGGGCGGATTGAATATCCACGGCCTTCTCCCCGCCATGCCTTACTGGTGCGGCGCGATTCTGGCGCTGTCCTTCGCGGCGCTGACGGTGCTGTTCGTGGTGGGCTGCGTCTACTATGGGGCGTTCCTGCGGCAGCTGATCCGCTCCTTCGGACGCTTCCAGCACAACGCGCTGTCCAACGCCTCCGGTCTGGCTGTGCTGCCGCCGCTGCCTATCAGCCCGCAGTTTTCCGCCAGGGCAAAGCGCCGTCTGCGGGCCACGGCGCTGTTCGCCGCCTGTTTCGTACTGTCCTACGTGGTCTGCGCCCTGTCCGCCGAAAACTTCCAGTTCTGGCACGTCTGGGGCTGGTTTGCGAATTGAGGTGCCTTCCATGCTCGGCATGAATGCGGTGGCGTGGTGTTCTTCAGCTGTATCAATGTGGCGGCCTATCAGCTGTGCAAATGTCCGAAGGAAAAGCGCAAAACGATCGTATTTTCCCTGTGCGCGGTGCTGCTGGTCGGTAATTCGCTGCGCTATGGCGTGGTGTATCCCTTTATCAAGGGCGTGGTAATGCTGCCGGTGGAGTTCTCCACCGTGGCCTACTTCGCTGTGCCTACGATTTTGCTGACCGGCAGGAAAAAACTGCATAGCTGGGCGGCCTACTCCGGCCTGATGGCGGGCTTCTTCTACTACATGGCAATGATCGCGGCGGGCGGCATGATCTACGGAGCGAATCCGCCGCTGGACATCTATATTTCGATGTTCTGCCACGGAACGATTTATTTCTGTGGCTTCGTGACCATCGGCACGGAGGTGTGCAGTGCCAAGGATGCATCGAAGCTGGCGCTGGGCGTTGCGCTGGTGGCTGTCCGCGCCGCGCTGCTGCGCCCGTTCGTTGTAAACAGCGAGAGACTGCTGATCTACATTCTGCTGGACGCGACTGCCGTAAAGCAGCTGCTTCCGCAGAGCTTGTGGACGGCGGCACTGCCGGTGTATTACGTTGCGCTCGCGGCGTTTGTGCTCTTGACCATCCGTGGTTTCTTCCACAGGAATCAAAAACAGTACCGCAAATTCTCCGCCGCATACAGCGGATAAGCCACGCGGCTTTTGACGGCTTTCCCCTTGCATACAGGGAAAAAATGTGCTATACTAATCATCCATCAGAGGAAAGGAGGGACTTGCCATGGTGAAAAGCGGCGGCGTCAAGACCGCGGCCCAAAACCGAAAAGCGTTTCACGACTATTTCGTGGAGGATCGCTACGAGGCCGGCATCGAGCTGGCGGGCACCGAGGTCAAGTCCATCCGCGGCGGCCAGCTGAACCTGAAGGACAGCTACTGCGCCACTACCAAAGGGGGGGAGCTGATGGTGTACAACATGCACATCTCCCCCTATGACAAGGGCAACATCTTCAACCGCGACCCTGACCGGCCCAAACGCCTTTTGATGCACAAGCGGGAGATCCGCAAACTGCACGAGGCACAGAAGCTGGACGGCTACGCCCTGATCCCCCTGAGTGTCTACTTCAAAAACGGACTGGTAAAGGTGGAGCTGGGGGTCTGCAAGGGCAAGAAAAACTACGACAAACGCCAGTCCATTGCCGAGCGGGACGCCAAGCGCGAAATGGATCGCGCCCGCAAGGAACGGTATTGAGAAACAAAGGAGGACATTCCTATGGAAAATAATCCCATTGTCACCATTGAGATGGAGGACGGCGGCGTCATCAAGGCGGAGCTGTATCCCGATATCGCACCCCAGAGCGTGCGCAACTTCATCACGCTTGCCAACAGCGGCTACTATGACGGATTGATTTTCCACCGCTGTATCTACGGCTTTATGATCCAGGGCGGCTGCCCCCTGGGCACCGGCACCGGCGGCCCCGGCTACTGCATCAAGGGTGAGTTCAAGTCCAACGGCTTCAACAACGACTTGCGCCACACCCGCGGCGTGCTGAGCATGGCTCGCACCATGATCCCCGACAGCGCCGGCAGCCAGTTCTTCATTATGCACAAGGACGCCCCCCATCTGGACGGCGAATACGCCGCCTTCGGCATGGTTATCGAGGGCATGGACGTGGTGGATGCCATCGCCTCCGCACCCCGCAACATGATGACCAACAAGCCCAAAAAGGATCAACGCATGGTCAGAGTGCGCGTGGATACCAAGGGCGTTAACTATCCCGAACCGGACAAGCTGCCGGAACGGTAAACAAGTAAGCACACGGCTTCCATTTCCCAGTTTCCCTCTCCCGCCCGAGTTCGGGCGGGCCATACGGGGGCGTACTGGTTTCGACGGGGGTGTGGAGACCGGATAAGCGGGCGGTGGCGCCTGACCACCATACAACGGGCAAATTAAAATTAACTGACAACACTAACACTGTTGCCGTCGCTGCTTAACGCAGTGACCGTCTGAACCGGAGCGGCCACCGGCCGGGGAAGGCGTCGTTTAGGTGGCGTCCGTGAGGCGGGTAAGAGTTGCCCCGCCCACGCATCATGACTCTACTGAATCGCCGCGTCTGTTGCGTGCCGCGTCGAGGAGGGAATGTTTAAATCGTAACTGCGCCCGGAGAAAGTCCTGTTAAAGCGCTTTCGGACAGGGGTTCGACTCCCCTCGCCTCCACCAAAAAAAGAGACGGCTTCCGCCGTCTCTTTTTTGTATGTCAATATGTACGGATCACGGCGCTGACCTTGCCCAGAATGGCGGCGTGGGTGCCGTCGATGGGGCTGTAGGCCTCGTTTTCCGGCATCAGCCATACGTGGCCGTCCTTGCGCTTCAGGCGCTTCACCGTGGCCTCGTCCTCGATCATGGCAACGATAATCTCGCCGTTGTGCGCCTCCTGCTGCTGGTGTACCACCACCAGATCCCCCGGCAGGATACCGGCGTTCAGCATGGACTCACCCCGCACCCGCAGGGCAAAATACTCACCGTCCCGCCCGTTGGTGTCATAGGGGATGTAATCTTCGATACACTCCTGAGCCAGAATGGGCGTGCCTGCCGCCACGTTGCCCACGATGGGTACGCGGCCCACGGGAGGCTCCACCTCCTGCGTCGGGGCGGCTGTCTGCTCCGGCGGGCGCACCAGCGTCACCGTCCGGCCCTTGCGTCCGGCCTTTTTGATGATACCCTTCTCCTCCATATGTTTCAGGTGGAAATGCACCGTCGAGGGAGATTTCAGTCCCACTGCCGCGCCGATCTCACGCACCGAGGGCGGAAAGCCGTCCCGCGCGGTGGTCATGGCGATATAGTCGTAGATCTGTTGCTGCATCCGCGTCATTTTTTCCATAAGCGCCTCCTGTTCCGCTCCACCACATGATAGATATTTGCATTATAGCACATCTTTTCGTGGTTTACAACATTTGTTCCAAAACTTTTTTCATTTTTTTGCTTGCTTTTTCCCCTTGACTGTGGTAACATTATTTTTACTGTGATAGATATGCCTGTTGCTTCAGCAGGCATGCAAATACGTTTGGAGGGTTTTCCGTTATGCTTCTCTTTGTTACGATTTTACAGCTGATCGCCGCGCTGGCGCTGATTCTGATTGTCCTGTTCCAGTCCGGCAAGAGCCAGGGCCTGTCCGGCACCATCGGCGGCATTGCCGATTCCTATATGGCCAAGAGCAAGGCCCGTTCTCTGGATGCCAAGCTGGCCAAGAGCACCAAGTGGCTGGGCGGCGTGTTTGTCGTGCTGACTCTGGTTTTGAATTGCATGATCGCCGCTGGTATGTAATGTTGTTTTGAAAGAACCCCGATGCCTGTGCATCGGGGTTCTTTTATTTTGCGCTGCGATACTCCTGTCCGCTCTCTGCCTCCACGCCCTTGAAGGCCAGCAGCTCCGCCACGGTCACAAAGCGGTAGCCCTGCTGCTGCAGGTGATCCACCGCCCGCAGCGCCGCCTCCACAGAGTTGAGATACCGGTCGTGCAGCAGGATAATATCTCCATCCCCTGTGTCCCGATAGATAATGTCCAGGATCTTCTCCGCGTTCTTGCTCTTCCAGTCCTCCGTATCCACCGACCAGCCGATCACCGGCACGGCCAGCGCCGCCGTTTCCGCCGCCGACAGCAGCCCGTAGGGCGGCCGCACCCAGTAGTCCCCTTCCCCCAGCAGCTGCTGCAGCAGGTCATCGTTCTTCGCCATATCCTCCGCCGCCTCCCAGGCGGGCAGCTTATCCAGCTCCTTGTGGTCATAGGAATGGTTGCCCACCTGATGCCCCTCGGCAGCCATGCGGATGACAATGTCCGGATCCTTCACCACCTGACAGCCCACCACGAAGAACGTGGCGTGGACACCCCGTTCCTGCAGTCCGTCCAGCAGCTGGGGCGTACAGCGGGGCGAGGGGCCGTCGTCAAAGGTCAGGGCCACATATTTGATATCCTCCGTCTCCACTGTGCCGTCCACTGGCGCCGCGGCCGGTTTTTCACGGCCCTTTGCCCCGCCGCAGACCACCAGCATCACTGCCAGCACCACCGCCGTCAGCCGCCATATCCCACGCTTCATTCCATCACCTCCCCACAGTATATGGCTCCCGGCGCGAAATAAGACGGTAAAAAAACGCCGTAGCTCTTGCACAAACGGCGCAACTTGGCTATAATAGATAAAAATGGCATATAGACCATTCCATGTGTCCCATGGGACACAAATTTTTTCCGAAGGAAAAAATTTCGACGCTGCAGGTACGATCAGGAGTCATAAGGTGGAGAATGTATGAAACGATTTTGGGCATCCCTGCTGCTGGCATTGACGCTGCTGCTGAGCCTTGTGCCAACGGCATGGGCGGAGGGTGGCGTAACGACTGTTGCGACAGACACCGATTTGACGAAGGCACTGGCGGATTCAACTGTGACAGAGATTCAAGTCGCAGGTGATATCGTGTATACCTATGATGTTAGCACAGATAAAAAAATTGTGGTAACTTCTGGTCATAAGCTGACCACAAAAGGGTATTCCCGCAATTTCAGTGCAAATCCTTTAATGATTGAAAACGACGCAGAATTTGTGGCATTCGCTTCTGACATTGGAGCCAAAGTCACCATTTCCGGAAATATTGTAAATGATGGCTCGATTTCTGTGACCGGTAACTACTGTTATTGGCGTGCAACAACTTCCGGCACCGGCAGCTTTACCGCAACGGAGAAAACCTACGTGGACTACGGCTGTGTTCCGGCTGAAATGTTGGGCGACAGCAACTATAAGATCAACATTACAGCGGATCCAATTGTCCCGTCCGCCGTCACCCTGCCTGACAATATGCAGACCGGACAGCAGATCAGTCCCATTGTGAGCGGTCTGATTGAAGGTGTGCCCATTGCGGAGGCATTCACCTTCACGTGGCGTAATGCCAGCAGCGCGGCAATCTATGACGGTGCAGCCAGTCCTGTGTTGACGGATGCTGGAACGTTGAAGCTGTCATTGAGTCCAAAATCTCCCTATGTAATGCGCTCTTCCACCGGCACATATGGCACTCTTTCTACCCAAGGTGAAGTCACGCAGGCCGCTATGGATACGGTATATGTGGATTATACCCAAAGTAACGACAACGGCTCTGGCAATGAGAGCAGTCCTGTCAAATCCATCCGCACCGCGCTGGATAAGGTATCCGATGGCGGCACCATCGTGCTGCTGAGTGATTATACCGGCGGCGATGTGATCCTCAAGAAAGCTGTCACTATAACGAGCACGGAGGGACATCGGTATACCCTGTCTCCTAACAACGTTACCATCCCAATCTATTTGTACGACAATGTCGCGCCGATACTCGACACGGTAGATCTGACCAACGCCAAATTTGCACGTGACTCGTCTGGTGCCGGAACTCTGACCCTCAGCAACTGCACCGGCAGCGACGTGAGTATTTCTAATGGCGTTTTGAAAGACCTTACCGTGACAGATTCTCAATTGGCTGGTACTTTCTATGCTTCCGGAAAGCTGACACTCAACAGCTCCACCATCAGCGGCCGGTTTGTCACCCACGATTTTGACGCCACCGGTGACTGTGCCTTTGTGCAGACCAGCAAAAACACATCCGCCAAGATCACCGACAACATTACAACAACGCCGGTAAAGGTGACGCCCGCCGCCGTTGAGCGAGGGGTACAGGTCATTCAATTGGGGGCGAGTAACCACAGCGATGCGGTCACCCACTTTGTTTTCACCAGTAATCAGGCCGGCTATGCCCTGAAATGCCGCAATATTTCCAACAGCTATTATCTGGTTGTCTCCCAGGCTTTGAGCGCCGCGGATGGCAAGCTGTCCGTCTTCTACGCGCCGGTGATCGGCGGCCCGGTGATGGATTCCCTCAAAGGCGACACATCACCACGGTATACGGATATTCAGTTGACAAATACGATGACCAACCATGTGGAAAGCGCCGTTTGGAGCGGTCATGCAGCCGCCAACATCTGGTCGCTGGACGATGTACCGGTGCTGACGGTAACGTTGAAATCCAACGAGGATGTCTATTTCCACTTCGATGATACGTTTGATGCCAGTCAGTTGAAAGTATATTCCAGCAATAAGGAACCCACTTTGGATCGCTATGCAGAGGAAATGCTGCGCACCGATCTTACGATCGGATCATGCACCGTCAGCGATGACGGCAGAACCCTCACCTTCACGGTGACCTATCCCGCCGTTGCCCGCCTGCCCCAGTCCATCGGCATGGACACCACTCCGCGTGCCGCCCATTGCGGCGATTCCTTGGCTGCCCGACAGGCCACCGCAAAAACCACGCTCTCCTATCTCAGCAGTGATCCCGCCATCGCCTCTGTGGATCTCGTCACCGGCCAAATCACTGTCCACAAGGCGGGTGAGGTAACCATCACCGTCACGGCGGCTGAGACGGATCTCTACGCCACAGCAACGGCCAGCTATACCCTGACTGTCAGTCATCAGTTCGGCGCGGACTGGAAGTCCGACGCCCACGACCATTGGCAGCTCTGCACCTGCGGCGAAAAAGGCAGTCTTGCCCCCCACAAGGGCGGCAAGGCCACCTGCACCACAAAGGCGAAGTGCGATGTCTCTGCGGCGCGGCATACGGCGCTCTGGCTCCTAATACCCACGGCAGCGGCCTGAAACATGTCCCCGCCAAGGCCGCCACCACCCGCCATCAGGGCAACATTGAATACTGGTACTGCACCAACTGCGGCAAGTTCTTCTCTGACGCGGCGGGCACCAAGGTCATTACCTTGGCCGGCACCGTTATTGAAAAGCTCCCCCGGGGCAGCGGCGTCGCCCGCCGTGCTCCCGCCGGCACCACTACCGATCAGCCGGATACCAGCAACACCGGTAAGACCATCAAATCCCAAAACACCGGTGATGCGGGCGTCGCCCTCTATGCCGCCACCGCCCTGCTGAGCCTGACAGGCACCGCATGGCTCACCGGAAAGAAACGCGGATAACTACAAGAAGAGACGGCTTATGCCGTCTCTTCTTTCCTCATCTCAGACGTTCGCAGCACAGAAAGAGCAGGGCGGGGATCCCCCGCCCTGCTCTTTTTTAATGTGTAAGCACCTCGGTGATATCGACCCATATGTCATAAACCGGCGTATCGCCGTGGTCGGTAAAGGTCAGATATGCCTCCACCACACCTTCCCAGCCAAAGCCGTCGTCGGTATAGCCGTAGCGCCATCTCCCATCCCCTGCGTTTTCCTCGTACCAAGTATAGGTCACCAGCTGGCTGCCGTTCTCATACAGGACATACAGCTCCGGCGGATAGGTGGGTTCCACCTTCCATTCCACCGTGGCGCGCAGCTCATCCGCGTCCATACCGGCAGATTCCACCGTCACCCGCTGCCCGTCCAGCAGAAACTGCTCGCCTATCGCACAGACCTCCACGTCCGACTCAATAATCTCCTCGGCAGGCGCTTCTGCGCTATAGACCCAATCCTCCGAAACGTCCGGTTCCAGCATTCCGCCTCCGGTAAAGTTAATCAGCAGGCACAGTGCAATAAACACCGCCACCAGCACCGCTGCCAGCACGACGAACTTGCCCGTCGTTACTCCGCTGCCGTGGCCGGGCGTCTCGCCGCTCTCCCGTGCGGTCTCGTGCTCATAGCAGTCCTTTTGTCTCCAGTTGATGGTACTCTGCTGCTGGAACTGCTGCTCGTTCAGCAGTTCCGCGTTGCCCTCCTGGTCGAAGTCCACCCGCATGCGACTGGGCGGCCGGTTATACGCCCCGCAATAGGGGCACAAGTCGCTGTCCAGATAGCTGTACCGCCGCCCGCAGGACTTACACTTGATGTTAGCCATGCTCTGCTCCTTTTACCATCTTGCCACTGACAGGATCAGGAAAAGCACAAAGGCCAGCACGCCCAGCAGCGCCTTGACGCCCTCTGGAAGGGACTCGCCGTATTGCTTCAGCTTTTCCGTCAGCTCCGCGGTATCGGGGATCTGCCGCACCTTGCGGGCCGCACCCTCGTGGCACTCCTTCCGCTCGTAGCAGGCCTTCCGCTGGCGGCCTGTCTCGCTCTGCCGCAGGAAATCCTGCTCGTGCAGCAGTTCGGCGTTGCCCTCTTTGTCAAAGTCCACCCGCATACGGCTGGGTGGCCGGTTATACGCCCCGCAATGGGGACACAGGTCACTAACGTGATAGCTATACCGCCGCCCGCAGGCTTTGCACTTGATGCTGGCCATGGTCGTTTCCCTCCCTTTTCGTCCCGTCTGTCTCCTGCTTCTATCCCAAAGTATGCCACACCGCGGCGGCATTGTCCAGCAAGTTGAAGTTGCATTTGCTTTTTTTCCAAAACCTGCCGCAACTTGAAGTTTACATATTCAGTATAGTATAGGTGTGGTGTCTTTGGCAACCGCAGGCGAACGTTTCTACCGCCGCTTATGCTCTCAGTGAAAGCAGGCTTAAAGGCCACCTTTGCAAATTTCTATCATGTCGCCAGCGCACATAAAAAAGCCCTTTGCTACGGCGGCTGAGCCATAGCAAAGGGCTTTTTATTGAGACGTGATTACTTCACCAGCTCGATGATAGCGGTCTCGGCAGCATCGCCGCGGCGGACGCCGGTGCGGATGATGCGGGTATAACCGCCGTTGCGCTCGGCATATTCAGGAGCGATCTCCTTGAACAGCTTGTTGGCAACATCCTCTTTGGTGATGAAGCTCAGTGCCTGACGATAGGCAGCCAGATCACCCTTCTTGCCCAGGGTAATCATCTTTTCAGCCAGGGGCTTGATCTCCTTGCAACGGGTAATGGTGGTCTCCATGCGGCCGTTGTCCAGAAGATCGGTGACCTGCTGACGGAGCATCGCCATACGCTGATCGGTAGTCTTACCGAGCTTACGAGTTCCGGGCATGTTACGTTTCCTCCTTGATAGGATGTTAGTTGTTTTCCTCGCTGGCCAGGGACAGGCCCATCATGGCCAGCTTGTTGATGACTTCCTCCAGGGACTTGCGTCCCAGATTGCGCACTTTCATCATCTCGTCCTCGGTCTTGGAGATCAAGTCCTCGACGGTGTTGATATTGGCACGCTTGAGGCAGTTAAAGCTGCGGACACTGAGATCCAGCTCCTCGATAGTCAGCTCCAACACCTTGTCACGCTGATCGGTGGCCTTCTCCACCACGGTAGACTTGTCGCCTACGGTGTCGCTCAGGTCGGTGAACAGGGCGAAGTGGTCGCACAGGATCTTGGCGCCCAGAGAGACCGCATCGCGGGCGGAGATGGTGGAATCTGTCCACACCTCCAGCGTCAGCTTGTCATAGTCGCTGGACGCACCCACGCGGGTGTTCTCCACGGTGTAGTTGACCTTATACACAGGGGTATAGATCGAGTCGATGGGGATAACGCCGATGGCGGCGGGATGCAGCACCTTGTTCTTGTCAGCGGAGACATAGCCGCGGCCGTGGCTCAGGCTGATCTCCATGCTGAGAGTGGCACCCACATCCAATGTGGCGATCTGAAGCTCGGGGTTGAGGACTTCCACCTCGCCGTCGCTCTTGATATCACCGGCTGTCACCACGCAGGGGCCCACCGCCTCGATAAAGACGGTCTTGGCGCCATCGCAGTGCAGCTTTACCAAAAGCTGCTTCACGTTCAAAACGATCTCTGTCACGTCCTCTTTCACACCGGGGATGGTGGAAAACTCGTGCTGCACACCGGCGATTTTAATGCTGGTGGCCGCCGTGCCGGGCAGAGAAGAAAGCATAATGCGGCGCAGGGCGTTGCCCAATGTGGTACCATAGCCGCGCTCCAGGGGTTCGATCACATATTTGCCATAGGAAGCATCACCAGGTGTTTCAACACATTCAATCTGGGGCTTCTCAATTTCGATCATGCAGTACCCTCCTTCAAATTCATGTGGCGATACGGGCAGTCCCGTACATTCGTGGTTGCTTCGTTGTGAGGGTCAGTTCCCCGATTACTTGGAGTACAACTCGACGATGAGGTGCTC
>CAKTQM010000005.1 GCA_934597125.1 uncultured Oscillospiraceae bacterium | reverse complement strand
AGCACCATGGCGCAGGCCTTCAGCATCTCGCCGTCGCTGGCCTGCTGCTCGGTGCAGCCGTAGTTCAGCCGCAGCTTACGGATAATAGCCTCCTTCATATCATGCTTGGTATAGGTCATATGCGATTGTCTCCTTACAGCTTGGAATAGATATCGTGATACACGCGGGCACTGCGGGCCCAGCTGAAATCCTCCGTCATGCCCCGCCGCCGCACTGCGGCAAAGCCCGCCTTGTCCCCTGTGTAAAGTCCGGTGGCCTGCCCGATGACGGACAGCATGGCGCCGGCGTCATACGCCTCAAACAGATACCCCGTGCCGTCCTCCTGCCCCACCTGACAGGAACGGACGCTGTCCGCCAGCCCGCCGGTACGCCGCACGATAGGCACCGCGCCATAACGCATGGCGATCATCTGGGAAAGCCCGCACGGCTCGCTCTTGGAGGGCATCAAAAACAGGTCGGCGCCCGCGTAAATGCGGCGGCTCAGCCCCTCGGAATAGGTGATCAGCGCCGCGGCGCGGCCCACATACCGCCCCGCCTGGGCGCGGAAGAAGTCCTCATAGTACCCCTCGCCCTGGCCCAGCACCACAAACTGGCAGCCGGTGGCCATCATGCCGTCAAAGCCGTCACGGATCAGCTCCATACCCTTGTGGCCCACCAGACGGCTCACCACGGCAACCAACGGCGTGTCCGCCTCCTCCCGCAGTCCCAGCGCCGCTTGAAGATCCGCCTTGCAGGCAGCCTTGCCGGCCATATCGTCAGGACTGTAGTGAACAGGGAGAGCCATGTCGTGAGCCGGATCGTAGGAGGTCATGTCAATGCCGTTCAGCACCCCGTGCATCTTATAACCGATGGTATTGACGATGGAGGCCATGCCGTGGGCATAGTAATCGTCATGCAGCTGCCGGGCATAGGTGGGGCTGACGGTAGTCACCGCGTCAGACACCAGCATGGCGGCCTTCATCAAGTTCACATCGCCGTCCATCTGCAGCGTGCCGTCATTCCACCAGCCCTCGTGCAGACCGAACAGGTCGGCCACCGTGTCGGAGCCGTAGCGGCCCTGATACTCGATATTATGGATGGTAAACACGGTTTTGATACCCCGCACCGCGTCCCAGCGGGTGGCAACATCCTTGAGATAGATGGGCACCAGCGCCGTCTGCCAGTCGTTGCAGTGGATCACCTCCGGCATCCAGTCCAGGCTGGGCATCAGATCCACCACCGCCTTGCTGAAAAAGGCAAAGCGCTCGCCGTCGTCATACTCGCCGTACAGACGGCCACGGCGGAAATAGTGCTCGTTGTCCACAAAATACCAGGTCACGCCCCGATACTCCATCACAAACAGCCCGCAGTACTGGTGCCGCCACGCCACATCCACATAGATATAGCTGCGGTACACCATCCGCTGCCGCCACTCCTGGGGGATTTTGTCGTACAGCGGCAGGATCACCGCCACCTGATCGCCGTTTTCGGCCAGCGCCACCGGCAGACTGCCGGCCACATCCGCAAGCCCGCCGGTCTTGCAAAAGGGAAACGCCTCACTGGCGGCAAACAAAACCTTCATCAGATGTCCTCCTCTTTCCATTGTCGGGTATCAAATGACATTCCGCAGGGGCCGATGCCCACATCGCCTCCTATTTGGCCCCCTTGTGCAAAGGGGGGCTGTCGAGCGGCAGCGAGACTGGGGGATTGTCGGTTATCGGGCAGCCCCTCCGCAAAAAATCAAAACTCCGCAGGGGCGGACGACTCTGTCCGCCCTGACGATAACCGTACATGTCTCCGCGGGCGAACAGAGTCATCCGCCCCCACGTCCTGTTCTTCAGATCTCACGCCAGCCTCTTATAGCTTCACATTCTTCTCCACCACCAGCGGATACTGGGCGTGTCCCGCCATAGCCACGTCGCCGCCGAAGGTCACGTTCTTGTCGGCGATCACGCAGCGGATGTTGGCTCCCGCCTTCACCACCGTGTTCTTGAAGAGGATGCTGTTCTCCACATGGGCGCCCTTTTCTACCCGGACGCCCCGAAACAGCACACAGTTGCGGACACTGCCCTGAATATCGCAGCCATCCGAGATCAGCGAGTTGACACACTCCACATCCGGATCAATATACGTGGAGGCGGCGTCATTCTCTTTGGCGTACACCGGCCGCTGAGAGCAGAACAGCTCCGCGCGGATCTCCGGCCGCAGCAGTTCCATGCTGCGCTGATAGTACGCCTGCACCGAGTTGATGCGGGCGGCAAAGCCGTCCCACACATACCCGTTGAACCGCAGCGCCCTGCTCTTCTCCTGCAGGATATTCCGCCGGAAGCTGTAGCGGTCATGCGCCATGCACTCCTCCACCAGCGCCAGCAGCAGCTCGCGGCTCAGCAGGAAGATGTTCAGACTCTGATACCCCTCCGGTGTGCGGACATCATAAGCGGTGTCCACGATCTGTCCGGTGTCGTCCAGCTTGAAATACGTGTCGCCGCTCTCGCCGGGATGGCTGGTGCATACGCAGGTCATGTCCGCGCCGGAGGCGATATGACCCTCCAGCACCTGCCGCAGCGGCAGATTCGCCACCAGATCGCTGTCCGACAGCACCACATAGTCCTGCCGGATGTGCCGCAGATACTCGATCACGCAGCCCAGAGCCTCCATCTTGCCCCGAAACGGCCCCACGGTGCCCCTGCTCTCACTGTAGGCAAAGGCGGGCAGCAGCTTTAATCCGCCGGCCTTACGGCTCAGATCCCAGCTCTTTCCGGTGCCCAGGTGATCCAGCATGCTCTGGCACTTGCCGTGCATGATCACGCCCACGTCGGTGATCCCCGCGTTAACCATGTTGGACAGCATAAAATCCACCACCCGGTAGTCGCCGCCGAAGGGCAGCGAGCCGTGGATGCGGTTGGCCGTCAGCTGTCCCAGCCCCGGCTTTTCGCCGTAGGAGAAGATGATCCCGTGCATTCCCTTCATTGCGCGTCCTCCTTTCCGTGTGTCCGGTCAAGCATGGCCTTGGGCGGCACCGTTTCCCGCTGCGCCACCTCGGTGTGGGGCCCCAGCACGGCGATGCCCCAGCTGTCGGGATCTGCCGCCTCCTCCGGCGGCGCGCCCACGCGGGCCTTCGCCCCGATGCGGCACCCCTCGCCCACAATGGCATAGGCCACCCGCGCGCCGTCCTCGATGACCGCGCCGGGCATCACCACGGAGTAGGATACCTCCGCCCGCTGCCCCACATGGCAGCCGGTGGACAAAACGCTGTTCTTCACCTCGCCCAGGATCTCGCAGCCGCGGGCCACGGCACTGTTGCCGATGTCGGCATGTTCGCCCACGTAGGCGGGGGGACATACGGCGGTGCGGCCATGGATGGGCCACCGCTCATCCAGCAGGTTCAGTCCGGAGCCCGGGGTCAGCATGTCCATGTTGGCGTCCCACAGGCTGTCCAACGTGCCCACGTCCTTCCAGTACCCCTCGAACCGATAGGCCACCATCTTCTCTCCCGCCGCCAGCATGGTGGGAATGATGTCCTTGCCGAAGTCGTTGCTGGAGCCCTCCTTGGCCTCGTCGGCGATCAGATACGCCCGCAGCTTGGCCCAGGTAAAGATGTAGATACCCATGGACGCCAGATTGCTCTTGGGCTCCTTGGGCTTTTCCGCGAATTCGGTGATGTTGTCGTCGCCGTCCACATTCATGATGCCGAAGCGGCTGGCCTCCGACCAGGGCACCTCCATCACGGAGATGGTGCAGGCCGCGCCCGCAGCCTTGTGGCGGCGCAGCATGTCGGAATAGTCCATCTTGTAGATATGGTCGCCCGACAGCACCGCCACATAATCGGGATCATACAGGTCGATAAACCCGATGTTCTGATAGATGGCGTTGGCGGTGCCCTTGTACCACACGGCGCCGGTGGCGCTCTGATACGGCGGCAGGATATGCACGCCGCCGTTGGCCCGATCCAGCTCCCACGGCTGACCGTTGCCGATGTAGTTGTTCAGCTCCAGCGGCCGGTACTGGGTCAGCACACCCACCGTGTCAATGCCGGAGTTGGCGCAGTTGGACAGGGGAAAATCAATGATGCGGAATTTCCCGCCGAAGGGAACGGCGGGCTTGGCCATGTCGCCGGTCAGCACATGCAGGCGGCTTCCCTGCCCGCCGGCCAGCAGCATGGCGATACACTCTTTTTTCATGTGGCTGCACCTCCTGATGTTTCAGCAGCGGCGCTCATCCGCGCCCGCCGGTTGGTCTGACAAACTTGCCTTTTCCCTGCAGGATCACCGCGCCCAGCGGCGGCACCCGTACCGCGATGGACTGCTCCTCCTGATGGGAGCGGATCGCCTCCGTCACGATGGGCTCCGGATTGGTTACACCGCTGCCGCCCCATTGGGCGTCATCGGTGTTGAATACCTCCTCATACCGCGCCTTGGGCGGCACGCCGAAGCGATAGCCCTCCAGTGCCACGGGGGAAAAGTTGATCACCGCGATCAGCGACCGGCCGTCCCGGGCGATACGGCGGAACACCAGTACATTGTTGCAGTTGTCGTCCGCCACCAGCCACTGAAAGCCGTCCCAGTTCCGGTCGTTTTCCCACAGCGCCCTGTGGGACTTATAGAATCTGTTCAGCGCCCGAATACACGCATGGGTCTGGCGGCAGTCCTCTTCCTCCTCCAGCAAATACCAGTCCAGCGGAGCGCGGAAGTCCCACTCGTGCCACTGGCCCAGCTCCGTGCCCATAAAGGTCAGCACCTTGCCCGGATGGCACAGCATATAGGCGTAAAAGCCCCGCACGCCGGCCAGCTGCTGCCACTTGTCCCCCGGCATCTTGCCCCGCAGCGAGCCTTTCATGTGTACCACCTCGTCGTGGGACACCGGCAGCACGAAATTCTCCGAAAAGGCATACACCATAGAGAAGGTCACATCTCTGTGGTGATGCTGGCGGAAGAAGGGATCCATCTTCAAATAGTGGCACACGTCGTTCATCCAGCCCATGTTCCACTTCAGATTGAAGCCCAGTCCCCCCTCCTCCGGGGGATACGTCACCATCGGCCAGGCGGTGGACTCCTCCGCCACCATCAGCGCCGCGCCGTCAATGGCAAATGCCGTGCGGTTCAGCTGCCGCAGGAATTCGATCGCCTCCAGATTCTCCTTGCCGCCGTCCTTGTTGGGCCGCCACTGCTGCCGGTCATAGTCCAGATACAGCATGGACGCCACCGCGTCCACCCGCAGCCCGTCAATGTGATACTCCCGCAGCCAGTACGCGGCCGAGGACAGCAGAAAGCTGCACACCTCCGGCTTGCCGAAGTCAAATACCCGTGTGCCCCAGCTCTCATGCTCCCATTTCAGCGGATCACCGTATTCATACAGGCACGAGCCGTCAAACTGGATCAGTCCGTGGCTATCCTTGCAGAAATGGGCCGGTACCCAGTCCAGGATCACGCCGATGCCCGACCGGTGCAGCCTGTCCACCAGATACATGAAGTCGTGGGGCGTACCATAGCGGCTGGTGGGCGCGAAATAGCCCACACACTGATACCCCCAGCTGTCGTCCAGCGGATACTCCGTCACCGGCAGCAGTTCCACATAGTTGTACCCCATATCCCGCACATAGGCCGCCAGCTGGTCGGCAATGTCGCGGTAGTTCATCACCTGGCCGTCCTCCGTCCGCCGCCAGGAACCCAGATGCACCTCGTAGATGTTCACATATCCCTCGGCGGGGCGGGTGCCCTCTCTGCGCTGGCGCCACTTCTCGTCATGCCAGGTGTAGCCCCCGATGTCGTACAGCTTGCTGTTGGTAGAGGGCCGCGTCTCCTGATGAAAGCCATAGGGATCGGTCTTCCATACCTCCCGCCCGTCACACTGGGTCACCACGTACTGATAGCCGTCAAACTGTCCGGCGTTCTCCACCGTCAGCTCCCACGTGCCGTCCTCCAGCCGCGCCATGTCCCAGCGCTGCCAGCCGTTAAAGTCGCCGCTCAGCGCCACATGACGGGCCTGGGGCGCCCATACGCGAAACACCCATCCGCCCTGACACAGGTGGGCGCCATAATATTCATACGCGCAGTCCCATGTGCCGCGCCGCAGCCGATCACCGCTCATCTCCGGCACCTCCTGACTCTGTTATATCACGTCATCACCGTGAAAAATGGCGATATTCTTCCGCACAGTATCGTACCTTGTATTTTACTCCATTTCCGCCCCCCCGTCAATGCAAACGGCCATTGTTTCAAAAGAAGGAAGCCAATTCAAGGGCTCCCCTGTGTAAGGGGAGCTGGCACGGCGCAAGCCGTGACTGAGGGGTTGTCCGAATATGTGCACTGCAAATCCAGATGGATGCTACGGCGGCATAGCCTCCGATCTCCGGCGCTTCGCGCCGCCTCCGCTGTGCACGCCCCAGTGTGCGCACTGGGGTACCTTTATACAAGGGCGGCTTTGACTTGTTATAGAACTTTACCCCATACAATAAAACGACCCCCTGCTGCGCCGCAAAGCACAGCAGGGGTCGTTGTCTCTTATTCTCTTCGCAGCGCCTCGATGGGATTCAGCTTCGACGCCTTCACCGCGGGCATCAAGCCGAACACCACGCCGATCACCATGGAAAACGCCACGGCAATGGCGCAGGCACCCACACTGATAGCCACCGGCGTCCCCATTACCGAGCTGAGCATGTAGGCCAACCCGATACCGCAGGCCACGCCCAAAATACCGCCCAGACTGGTAAGCACCGCCGCCTCCGTCAAAAACTGCCACAGAATGCGGCTCTGCTGCGCGCCAATTGCGATCTTCAATCCGATCTCACGGGTACGCTCGGTGACGGACACCAGCATAATGTTCATCACGCCGATACCGCCCACCACCAGCGAGATGGCGGCGATCCAGATCAGCTGCTTGTTGGTGGTCTCCGACAGGCTCTGCAGGTCGGCGGCCTGCTGCAGCAGATCCTTGGCCTGATACTTGTACTTGTCGCTGGACACCACGTTCTCGTTCAGATACTTGGCTACGTTGTTGCCCGCCTCGGTCATGTCGTTGGTGGACGTGGCCCGCACCGCCACCGAGGACGGCTCGTCATACCGGTACACAATGGGCCAGCAGCTGTCCGGTATCATAATGGTGCCGGAGGTATTTCCGGCGTACATGTAATAGTCGTTCAGCGAGTTGATGACCGGCTCGCTGGTGGACTTCTGGCTCACCACGCCCACCACCACAAAGGGCTCACCCTGGATCTCCACAGTGCCGCCCAGGGGATTCTGACCTTGAAACAGGCTCTGTGCGGTGTTGGCGTCCACCAGCGCCACCTTGCGGCAGGTGGCAAAATCGCTGTCGATAAAGCCCCGACCGTAGTTGACCATATACCCCGTCACCGACAGGAAATGGCTGTCGCCGCCGTAGATGGCGCCATTGAAGGAGCTGTTGCCCACGTACACGCCATCCGCCCAGCTGCGGCTGTGATACAAAGACGCCTCCTGCACCCGATCCAGCTTGTCGATCTCATCCCGCATCTCCGGCGTGATCATGGAGATGCCCTGCGGCACCGGCGCATAGGAGAAATCCATCTGGTTGTTGTCCTGCATCAGCGTCACATTCACCACGTTGTTGCCCGCGCCGATCAGGTTCTGCTTGATCTGCTCGTTGGTGCCCTTGATGGTGGACACGATGGTGATGATGGCGGCAATGCCGATGATGATGCCCAGCATCGTCAGAAAGGAGCGCAGCTTGTGGCTCCACACGCCCTGAAAGGCGAGATTGATATTTTCCAGCATCCGCGCACCTCCTTACATGCCGTTATACAGCTGATCCGGTGTGGCCTCGGTGGTGGCGGCTCCCGCCGTCACGTTCCGGCCATAGGGGAAGGCCACGAAGTCCTCCGTCGTCAGTCCGCCGCGGATCTGGGTATAGCTGCCCCACAGGTTGCGGCCCGTCTGCACCCAGCGCTGCTCCAGCTTGCCATCCTCGCCCCGGGCCATCACGTAGCTCTTGCCGTTTTCCGTGCGGATGAACATACTCTCCAGATACAGCGCGCTGCCGCCATCGTCAGATACGGTATTCTGATAGGACATATCCACATAGTCCCCCTCCCGCAGCTCCGCCTCCTCCGAGACGAATACCTTGAAGGGGTAATAGGATACGTTGCTGTTGCCGTCGCTCCAGGAGCTGGCGTTGTCGGTGGGATAGTCGCTGATCTCCACGATCTCGCCCTCGCAGCTGGCGCCGGTCATCCAGGAGTTGACCTGCACCTTCTCGCCCACGCTGACGGTGCCCAGCTCCAATTCGCTGATAGCGCCGTCGATATAGAAGCCTCCGCCGCCGGAGACCTCCACCACCGCCTGGGACTTGTCAAAGTCGGCGCTGTTGGGATCGCGCACCGCCTTGATGGTGCCGTCCAGCTCGCTGTAGACCGTGTCGTTGCCCACTTCCTTCTTGACCTGCTCCAGATTCAGCTTGGCCAGCTTGATGGTCACGTCCAGTCCCGCGATCTCTTTCAACTTATCCTTCTCCAGCTGCGCCAGCTCCGCCTGGGTGTAGGAATTGCTCAGCAGCTCCGTCAGCAGCGCCACATTCTGCCGCAGCTTCCGCACCTCGTCGTTGACGCCGTCGATCTCCTCCATGGTCGCCCCCGGCAGATCCGCCGGCTGCATCCGCACCGTCAGCTTCACTTCCTCCGGCTGCGGCGCGGGAACGACAGATTCCCCGGGAGTGGCAGGGTCGGTAAATTCCGCGATGTCGTCATCCTCCTCCGGATTGGTCAGCAGAACGATACCCTGCGTCCCCTCCTGCCCCGTCAAAGCGTTGCCGCTGACGGTGCCTCCGGTGGTGCCGCCCTCCTCCTGCTTGGGCGTCTCCGCCTTGTCCAGCGTCAGCTGTAAGCCGCAGCTGTAGGCGCTGCCCAGCGTCTTGTTGTCCTCATGAATCACCAGCACCACATAAACGGTCTTCTGGTCGTCCTTCAGATCCTCCAGCTTCCCGCCGCTCTTCAGCTTCTCGATGGCCGCGTCCCGCATCGCCTTCGGCACCAGCTCCAGCAGATTCTCCGCCGTCAGTTCATCCTTGGTGTGCCAGTGGTAATACAGCGGCGCCTCCTTGGTGCCCTTGCCGTCCTTGGTGATGGGCGTCGCCGTCCAATTCGGGTCTTTCTTATATTCGCTGATCTGCAGCACGTCGCGGTTGGTCTCGTCCCGCCATTTCTTGATATTCTCCGCGATGATCTTGTCGATCTTCTTGTTCAGCGCGTCGATCTCATCCTCCAGCGCGTCTTTGTCAAAGGCCAGCTTCAGCCGCTCCAGATCCTGCTTGGCCGTTTCCAGCGCCAGCTTCTCCTTCTCATAGGCGATCTGCGCCCGCTCGATATCCAGCGAGGTCAGTGTCGTATCATAGCCCAGCAGCCTGTCGCCCTTCTTGACGCTCTGCCCCTCCTCCACATAGACGTTGTTGATCTTCTGCGTGTCGGACAGGTAGATCTTCTGCACCTTGTCGGTGGACACCATGCCGCTGGTCTGAGAGGTGTCGCCCCAGTAATCGCTCATGCTGAAATCCGACACCGCGTACACATTCACATTGCCCCGCTGGGCGTTGCGGGCCAGCGTCAGGCCGCCCCACACGATGCCGCAGGCCGCCACCACGCCGCCGGCGATCAGCAGTGCCCGTTTTAGCGTCTTATTCATCCTTTTCTCCTCCGCTCAGCACGCCGTCCTTGATGGTCATAATCGTATCCGCGTGATGGGCAATGTTCCGGTCATGGGTGATCATGATAATGGTGGAGCCGTCGGCGTGCAGCTGATGGAACAGCTCCATCACCTGTGCGCCGCTGGCGCTGTCCAGCGCGCCGGTGGGCTCATCCGCCAGCAGCAGCCGCGGCTTGCCCACAATGGCCCGGGCAATGGCCACACGCTGGCACTGTCCGCCGGACAGCTGGTCGGGCCGGTGGTCGATCCGATCGGAAAGCCCCACCGTCTCCAGCGCCGCGCGGGCCCGCTCCCGCCGCTCCTCCTTCTTCACGCCGCCGTACAGCAGCGGCAGCGCCACGTTATCCAGCGCCGTCAGCTTCGGCAGCAGGTGGAAGGACTGGAACACGAACCCAATCTCCTTGTTCCGCACCTCCGCCAGCTCCTTGCCGCTGCACTTGGTGATCTCCCGATCCCCCAGCAGATAGCTGCCGCTGGTGGGCACATCCAGACAGCCGATCAGGTTCATCAGCGTGGTCTTTCCGCTGCCGGAGGGCCCCATAATGGCCAGATAATCCCCCTCGGACACGTCCAGACTCACGTTTTTCAGCACGCGGGTCACGGTCTTGCCCATGGGATAATCCTTGCAAATATCCCGCATCTGTAAGATCATGCTCAGCCCTCCACAACCTGCATGTCGGCGTCCGCGGCAGGCAGCGCCGCCGCGCCGCCGTCCTCCGGCATTCCATCCACAGCGCCCTCCGTGCCGCCCTCCGGCATCACGTCCGCGCCGTCCATACCGTCCACAGGCGCGCCGTCCATGCCGTCCACGCCGCTCATATCGCCGTCTGCCATATCGCCGCCCATGCTGGGATCAAAGGTGGCCTCGTCATAGGTAACGCAGGTCATCCCCGCCTTCAGGCTCTCGTCGGGGAAGGCGATATAGTCCTCGGCGGTCAACCCGTCCGTGACCACGTAAGTATCCATCTCCGCGTCATAGTCCCCCAGCTTCAGGCTGCGCTTTTCCAGCTTGCCCTTGCCGTTCTGGGCCCACACCCAGGGGGAGGAATCCGCGTCGTTGATGTAAAAGCTCGGCAGCTTCAGGGTGTCGGCGTCCTGCTCCGCATCCTGGCCGTAATCCGGCTCGATGTACACATGCTGTCCCAGCAGCAGCCCGTCGCTGCTCTCCAGCTCCACATAGAAGGGATATTTGCTGGACACAGCCGTGTCGTCGCTGCCGCTGTCATAAGAGCGATTCTGGCTGCCCTGCTGGGCGTTCTCCCAGTCGATCATGGAGATGGTGCCCTTCCACGTCTGATCGCTGACGCGGGAGCGCACCACCACATTGGTGCCCTCCGTCAGCGTGCCGGCGTTGTTCTCGTTCACATAGCCCTTGACCCGGAACCCCGTGGTCTCCACAATTGTCATAAAGGGCAGGGGGTTACCCATCTGGTCGGTGCCGCCGTTTTCGTTGATGGCCTTGATGCGGCCCGTCACCGGCGCCGTCACCGACACGTTCTTCACGGTGTTCTGCAGCTTTTCGATGTCCTTGGCCTTCACCGAGATGTCGTATTCCTTCTGCAGAATGTCCGTGTTCACCTGCCGGATCTCCAGGGTGTACTGCATCTGGTCGTCGGCGCTGGCGGTCAGCTTATCCTTCTCCAGCTGCTCCTTCTCCTGCTTCTTGCTCTCCAGCTCGTTTTTCAGGTTCTCCAGCTCCAGCTGGGCCTTTTCCAGATTCAGCGTCGCCTGGCTCATATCATAGGTAAACAGCACATCGCCCTCCTTGACCTCCTGATCCACCTTCACACTGATGGAGGCCACCGTGGCGTTGTCGTCCTTTTTGACCTGTGTCTCGCTCTGGGCGGTGACCATACCGGCAAAGCGGTCCACCAGTCCCATACCACCCAGTCCGCAGATCATGGACACAGACTGCACCGAGGCCTCGCCCTCGGCGCTCGCGCCGCAGCCGGTCAGCGCGGACAGCAGCATCACCGCCGCCAGCACAAAAACAACGATTTTTTTCATCCTGTTTCTCCTTGTTTGATGTTTTTCTGATGAGCGCTATTGATCCATATATGTATAGACGTTCCCGCGCCCGAAAATGTTCCCATTTCTTCCACAAATTTTTCACAACTGTATTAACACAATTGGTACACTTAATTATACCAGAGCCCCGCCTGTTGTCAAGCAAAATTCCCACGAAAAACCCCTCCCAACCACCCGTCGGGATCAGCAAAAAGACACGGCCTCCCGCCGTGTCTTTTTTGCTTATTCTTCCTCTTCCGGCGCGTACTCCAGAATATCTCCCGGCTGACAGTGCAGCGCCTGGCAGATGGCCGCCAGCGTCGAAAAGCGGATGGCGCTGATGCGCCCGTTTTTCATCTTGGACAGGTTCACGTTAGCCACCCCTACTTTTTCCGACAGTTCATTCAGGCTCATCTTCCGATCCGCCATTACCCTGTCCAGCCGCAAAACAATGTGTCCCATTTTGTCTCCTTACAACGTCTCGTCCGATTCCCGCTGCAGCTGCACGCCGTAGCGGAACACCGCCGTCAGGCACATCGTCACCGCGAAAGCAATCAGCAGCCCCCATTGGACATAAACGCCCGTATGTCCAGCGGCCATAAACTGCCGCGTGACCGTCTCGCTCACCGACGCCAGCACCGCCAGCGGCAGCAGCGACCAGCCGAAAGCCTTCATCCTTTTCACCAAATCCTCACAGAATACCGACTCGCAGCCCTCAATGGCCTTGAACAGCTTCCGCAGCAGCCACAGTGCCGCCACCGAAGCCGCCGAGGCCAGCGCGGCAAACACCAGCAGCCGCGCCGCGTCGGCGCAGGTATACGTGTTGGGGGCGGAAACCGTCTCAATCACCATCTGTTCGCCCTGCGTATGCATGGATGCCGAGGTGTAGAGGCTGCCAAACAGTGTAACCGCCGTCTGATCCTGCCGTTCCTCCGCGGCCCGGCTCCCCGTCAGCATCTGCCACATGCTCTGCATGAATTTGCCGCGGCCCTGATACGTCGCCTGACTGCTCACACTCACCGAAACCGTCTCCCGCGAAACGCCTCCCAGCGCCGCAGCCGCCAGCCCGGCAGCTGCTGTCGCCAGAATATTCACCACCAACAGTATCGTCAAAACGACTCTTCTCGCCTCACCCAGCTGATGCACCTTCTTCAACATAGCGGCGTTCATAGGCACCTCCTGCATAAAACATAAAATTTTTAACGTTTATCGTTATCTATACGATACCAGAACCGCTTTCCCTTGTCAAGCAATTTTTAACGTTTATCGTAAAATATTTTATGTTTCGCAGTCATGCAGTACCCGTGTGTAGGGGCGGACAACTCTGTCCGCCCTGTCGACCATCTGCAAGTAACTTGCGGTAGGATGTCGGCATCCCGCCCTGCGCACTAACTACCGACAGCACTTCGCAGCGCGGCATAATACCTGCAAGGGGCGGACAAAGTCGTCCGCCCCTACAGCCGTTTTAAGATTTCACGCCGGATACGCTCACATCTTCTCCGGCGCGGAGCACCCGATCAGCGTCATGCCGTTTTTCAGCACGGCCCGGGCGGTGTCCGCCAGCTTCAAACGCGCCAGCAGCACATTCTCCGCCTCGCCCTTGATACGGCAGGCGTTGTAGAACTTGTGGAAGGCCGCCGCCAGCTCCGTCAGATACCGGTTGATAAAGCTGGGGTCGTAATCCCGCGCCGCCAGCTGCACCACCACCGGATACTGGGCCAGCTGCTTGATCAGCGCCTTCTCCTCCGCCGCGCCCAGCACGGTGAAATCCACACCGGCGGCATCCTTCACCTGATAGCCCTCCGCCGCCAGCGCCTTCAGCAGCGTGCAAATGCGGGCGTGGGCGTACTGAACGTAGTACACCGGATTCTCGCTGTCCTCCCGCACCGCCAGACCCAGATCGAATTCCATCTGCGTCTCCGGCTTGGCGTTGAAGAAATAGCGGCAGGCGTCCACCGGGATCTCATCCAGCAGATCCGTCAGGCTGATGGCCTTGCCGGTGCGCTTGGACATCCGCACCACCTCGCCGTCCCGCACCAGCTTCACCAGCTGCATCAGCACGATGTCCAGCCGGTGCTCACCGTCCAGCCCCAGCGCGTCCATGGCGCCCTTCAGGCGGGCCACATGGCCGTGATGGTCGGCGCCCCAGATGTTGATGACCTTGTCAAAGCCCCGCACGGCGAATTTATTCCGGTGATACGCGATATCCGCGGCAAAATAGGTGTAAAATCCGTTGGCCCTACGCAGCACGTCATCCTTCAGCGCCAGCTTCTCAATGTCCGCGTCGGACTTGCCCGCCGCGCGGAGATTCTTCGCCAGAATTTCGGCGGTCTTCAGCCACAGTGCGCCATCCTTCTCATAGGTATAGCCCTCCGCCGTCAGCGCCGCCACCGTGTCCGCCACATAGCCGCTCTCGTGGAGAGAAGACTCAAAGAACCACTCGTCATACCGAATGCCGTAGCGCTCCAGATCCCGCTTCATCTTGGGGATGTTCCGGTCAAGGCCGAAGCGGGCCAGCGCGTCGTGGCGGGTCTTCTCGTCGCAGTCCAGATACTTCTCGCCCTCCTGCTCATAGAAGGCCTGAGCCAGCTCACGGATGTCGTCGCCGTGATAGCCGTCCTCCGGAAACTCCACCGCGTCCTCGCCCTTGATGATCTGGAAGTAGCGTGCCTCCAGACTTTTGGCAAACTTTTCGATCTGGTTGCCCGCGTCGTTGACGTAGAACTCACGCCACACGTCCGCGCCGGACTTCTGCAGTACGCTTGCCAGCGTGTCGCCCAGCACGCCGCCCCGGGCGTTGCCCATGTGCATGGGCCCCGTGGGGTTGGCGGAGACGAACTCCACCATGATCCTGCGGCCTTTCAGCATGTCGCTGCATCCATAGTCCGCTCCCGCCGCCTCGATGGCCGCCACGGTGTCGCCGAACCACTTATCCCCCAGCCGGAAGTTCATAAAGCCCGGGCCCGCGATCTCCACCGTGGTGAAATAGCTGCCCTCCAGCGCCATGCGCTCCTTCAGGATCGCCGCCATCTGGCGGGGGTTCATCTTCATGGCCTTGGCCGCCGCCAGACAGAAGGTGGTGGTGTAGTCGCCGTTGGACACATCCTTGGGGATCTCCACCGACGGCTCGATGGTCACGCCCTCCGGCAGAAGGCCCTCCTTCACCGCGGCGGCATACGCCTGCTTTGTCAGCTCCTGCACCTGCTCCTTGGCCTTTTGGATCATATTCATATCGTTCTCTCCTTAGTATTTGTCAATATCCACTTCCAGCACCCTGGGTACCGGTTCCCGTAAAAACTGCGGCGCCAGCGCGCCGAAATCGCCGGTGATATCGCTGGCATACATGGCGATCTTTCCCTGCCGTTCTCCGCACAGCATACCGTGCTCTGCCAAAGATTCCTTCAGCTGCCGCGCCGCCTGTGCCCCGGAATCCACCAGCGTCACATCGGGGCCCATGATCTCACCCACCACCTCTTCCAGCAGCGGATAGTGGGTACAGCCCATGATCAGGGTGTCGATCCCCGCCTCCTTCAACGGCGTCAGATACTCCCGTGCCACCGTCTCGATGACGCTGTCGCCCCTGCGGTAGCGTCCGTTTTCCACCAGCGGCACAAACAGGGGGCACGCCTTGGCAAGAACGGTCACCGCCCCGTCCATGGCGGCGATGGTGCGTTCATACGCGCCGGAACGCACTGACGCGGCTGTGGCGATCAGCCCCACCCGCCTGTTGCGGGTGGCCGCCACCGCACGGCGGCAGGCCGGCTCCACCACGCCCAGGATCGGCACCTCGCTCTCCTCCCGCAGCAGCGGCAGCACGTTGCTGGACACCGTGCCGCAGGCCACCAGCAGTGCCTTGATGTCAAAGCTCCGCAGAAAGCGCACATCCTGCTTGGCATATTTCAGCAATATCTCCGGCGATCTTCCGCCATAGGGGACACGGGACGTGTCTCCGAAGTATATAATGTTCTCGAAGGGCAATATGCTGCGGATCTCCCGCACGGCAGTCAGCCCGCCAAGTCCGGAGTCAAATACTCCGATGGGCCGTTCGTCCATACACCCACTCCTTGCCTGCAAAAGTCAATATAATATTATACTATGCCGCGCCGTCGTTCACAAGCAAAAAATTGCCCCGCATGCCTATTTTTTCTATAGCATCCCCATTGACAGCCGTGCTATAATAGCTTATCGGAACATCCTTGCCCCACAGGAGGTGGCTTTTTATGGAACTGAAACTGACGCAAAAGCAGTTCCGGCGTCTGCTGGATCTGGTATACATCGGCAACTGGGTGCTGAATTCCACCCGCGGCGACGACCGCATCCGCGAGTACGATCAGGTGGAAAGTCTCGTGTTCTCCCATTGTCTGGGTCAGGGCATGGCCTCCCTGACAGAGCTGTACCACGGCGAGCTGATCCCCAGCCGCGCCTTTGCCGAGGGCGGCATCCACGAGGCCATCATGGCCTATGAGGACACCACCTTCTTTGAAATTCTGGCCCAGGAGCTGGCCCTGCGGGACATGGACGATCCCCCCATCACCCCGGAAAACTATGACGAGATCATGGAACGCATGGAAACGTACTTAGGAGAATTCGAAGAACACGGCACCGACCATATCACCGTGGATCTGGACGAATAAAATCGCAGCAACCATTCTGACGGGGTTTTCGCCAAAAGGCTCCCTTGTGTAAAGGGGACTGCCGGGCGCAAGCGAGACCGGGGGATTGTCGCGGCGGCTACGCCGTCGGCGCGTTAAAAAAACATGCCGGTGGCATGTTTTTAGTGCCGATCTCGGCGGCTATGCCGCCGTAGCATCCATCTTCACTTTCCCCGCGCCATCTTGTGACAACCCCTCCGTCGCGGCGTGAAGAAAGCATGCCGGTGGCATGTTTTTAGCCGCGATCTCGGCAGCTATGCTGCCGTAGCCGACACCTCCCCTTACGCAGGAGAGGCTTTGATTAAATACGCTCAGCCATAAGAAGGACGCTCTTGCCAGCGTCCTTCTTTTTTGCTACAATGATACAAATTATACCACAGGAGGAGCCCCCATGAGCTACGCTGACCAGGTATTCCAACAGAACTGCCGCGACATTTTGGCCCACGGCGTGTGGGACACCGACCAGAAGGTACGCCCCCACTGGGCCGACGGCGCGCCTGCCCACACCGTGAAAAAATTCGGCATCGTCAACCGCTACGACCTGCAAAAAGAATTCCCCATCCTGACCCTGCGCCGCACCTACTTCAAAACCTGCATCGACGAGCTCCTCTGGATCTGGCAGCAGAAGTCCAACAACATCCACGACCTGCGGGGCAACATCTGGGACAGCTGGGCCGACGAGACCGGCTCCATCGGCAAGGCCTACGGCTATCAGCTCGCCATCAAGCACCAGTACCCCGAAGGGGAGATGGATCAGGTGGATCGTGTGCTGTATGACCTGAAACACAACCCCGCCAGCCGCCGCATTCTCACCAACCTCTATAATTTTCAGGATCTGCACGAAATGGCTCTCTATCCCTGCGCCTATTCCATGACCTTCAACGTCTCCGGCAATACCCTCAACGCCATCCTGAACCAGCGCAGCCAGGACATGCTGGCCGCCAATAACTGGAACGTGGTGCAGTATAGTGTCCTTGTCCACATGATGGCCCAGGTCTCCGGCCTGAAAGCCGGCGAGCTGGTACACGTCATTGCCGACGCCCATATCTATGATCGTCACGTCCCCGTCATCGAAAAGCTGCTGACGCAGGAGCCCCGGCCCGCCCCTACCTTCGTGATGGACACCTCCGTCACCGACTTCTATCAATTCACCCGCGACAGCTTCTCTCTGGAGGGCTACCACCCCTGCCCCTTCACCGACGAGATCCCCGTCGCCATCTGAGCTGCAAAGGAGAGCCGCCTATGTTCGCCATCGCCGCCGTCTCCCAAAATTGGGGCATCGGCAGGGATAACCGCCTGCTGTTCCACATCTCCGCCGATATGAAGCGCTTTCGCACCCTGACAGAGGGCAAAACCGTCCTCATGGGCCGCAAGACCCTGCAAAGCCTCCCCGGCGGCAAGGGCCTCCCCCGCCGCCGCAACGTCGTGCTGACCGCCGATCCCGCTTTCACCGCCCCCGGCGCGGAGATCACCCACACCCCCGTTCAGGCGGTGTTCACCGCCGGCGAGGACGCCGCCGTCATCGGCGGCGAGAGCGTATACCGCCTCTTTCTCCCCCTGTGCGAGCGGGTGTATCTCACCAAAATTTTCGCCGATGCCGAGGCCGACGCCTTCTTCCCCGATCTGGACGCTGACCCCCACTGGCAAGTGGAAAACGAAAGCGAACTCTTCGGGGAAAACGGCCTGCGCTACCAGTTCGTGGACTACATCCCCGTCCAACAGCAGGACGACCTGGCCGACCTCCTCCCCGATCGCGGTGAGCCGCTCCCCTTCGCACCGGAGCCGGATTTCTCCGCCCTGACAGGGATCCTGTAACGACAAGACACCGCAAAAAAGCACGCCTTACGGCGTGCTTTTCCTGTTATTCCTCCATCTTTCCCCGTGCGTGCAGCACATCCTCCGCCGTCAGCGCCATCAGATCGTCGCGGGTAACGTTCTGCATCTTGGCCAGACGGTTGTTCTGCGCCACCAGAATATGCTCAAAGATATTCCGCACGCCGCGGGCGTTGCCGAAGCTGTCTCCGGCGGCGCTCTCCTCGGCGATATAGTCCCGCACCAGCGGTTCCGCCTCCTCCGTCAGCACATAGCCCTTGCCGCAGCGCATCTTGAAAATGGCCATCATCTCGTCGGTGGTGTAATCCGGAAACAGCAAAAAGCGGTTGAACCGGCTCTCCAGCCCCGGGTTGGAGTGGATAAACTTCTCCATCAGGTCGGTATACCCCGCCACGATCACCACCAGATCATCCCGATGATCCTCCATGGCTTTCAGCACCGTGTCAATGGCCTCCTGCCCGAAGTCGTTCTCCGACCTTCCGTTCAGCGCATAGGCCTCGTCGATGAACAGCACGCCGCCCATGGCCTTTTCAATGGCCTTCTGCGTCTTGATGGCCGTCTGGCCCACATAGCCCGCCACCAGACCGCTGCGATCCACCTCCACCAGCTGTCCCTTGCTCAGGATCCCGAGAGAGCGGTAGATCCGCGCCATCATGCGGGCCATCATGGTCTTGCCGGTGCCCGGATTGCCGGTAAACACCATGTGCAGCGACATATCCGTGGTGGGCAGATCGTGCTCCCGCCGCAGCTTATAGACCTGCACCATGTTGATGAGGCTGCGCACCTCATCCTTCACCACGTCCAGTCCGATATAGCTGTCCAACTCCGCCAGCAGATCCTCCAGCTTCTCCGGCGGCGGCAGCTCCTCCTTCACCTCCGGCTCCTTCTGACCCGTGGCGGCCGCCGCCTTCTCCCCGCCGTCCGCGGGGGCGGCGGGCCTGGGTGCCGCCGGAACCTTCGGCGCGGCAGGCGCGCCCCAGAAATCGCTGTTCATCCGCTTTATGCCGTTCTCCGTCATCGAGCGGATCACATCCAGCTGCTGCAAAATGATCTTATCCTTCTGATCCATTCCATCTTCCTCCTTATCGGGAGAGTTTTACATGGGCCATCGCCCGAAACAGCAGCGCCGACACGAATCCCGTCAGCGTCCCCGTCACCAGCGATACCGCCAGCAGAAACGGCAGATACCCCAGCACCATGCCGTTGCCCAGCGTAATGACCGCCGCCGCCATCTGCCCCACATTGTGGGCCGCCGCGCCGCCGATGGACACGCCGTAAATACTCAGCCGGCCGCACCCTTTCAGGGCGATCATCACCGCCATGGCGGCAAAGCCCCCCAGCAGGGAAAACAGCAGCGCCGACACATTCCCCGCAAACAGACTGCCCAGACCGCACCGCGCCAGCAGGATCACCAGCGCCGGAACAGCCCCCAGCTCATACAGGGCAAACACCGTCACAATGTTGGCCAGCCCCAGCTTCACCCCCGGCAGCGGTACCACCAGCGACACGGGGAACAGATTCTCCAGGGTGCTCAGTCCCAGCGCCAGCGCCGTCAGCACGGCACACAGCGCCAGATTTCTCGTCGTCCATTTCATCCCTGTTACCCCACGATCACGTCGGGCCCGCCTGTTGCGGCGCCCTCCAGATGGATCACCACCTGAGCCGGCAGGCAAACGATAGACTGTCCCGCGCGGGTGATGGTGCCGGTGTGAACGCAGTCCTGGGTGGGACAGTCGCTCTCCGCCACCCGCACCCCGCCGCCGTCGGCGGCGACGATCAGGGTATACCCGTGGTGGGAGACCTCGGTTCCGGCAAAGTCTTTCAGCCGCACCCGTTCCGTCTCCTCTCCGCCCACCGCAATCACCACCGTCATCTCGCCCCCCTGGGTCTTGGGCAGATAAAACCACAGCGCCACAGCTGCCGCCAGCAGCACCACAAAGGCCGCCACAAGGGCGTCATACCGGTTGAATTTCAGTTCAGGCCGCGAGGAGTTGGTAGTCATAGCCGCTGCCCTCCGTCTTCTCAAAGCAGTCCTGCAGGCCGGGCGTATACAGCACCCGTCCGTCCTCCGTCACCAGCACCATGTCAAAATCCGCCTGCCGCTGCCGCCAGAAGTCCGCCGCGCCCGCCTCGCCCATCACATACAGGGCGGTGGAATAGGCGTCGGCCATGGTGCCGCTGCCGCCATTTTCGCGGCGGGTGATGATGGACACGCTCAAAAGCCCGTTCTCCACCGGATAACCGGTGGCGGGGTCAATGATATGCTGATACACCGTGCCGTCCGGCCCGGTGAAATAGCGCTGATAGCCGCCGGAGGTCACCACAAAGGCATCCGACAGGTGCAGCATGCAGGCGAATCTCTCCGTATCCGCGGGGTCTTGGATCGCCACATTCCATGGCTTTCCCTCCGCCGTGACGCCGTGGACGTACACGTTGCCGCCCAGACTCACAAAACCGCCGGAGATGCCGCTGTTCTCAAACAGCGCCGCCACCTTGTCGGAGGCGTAGCCCTTGCCGATGCCCCCCAGATCAATGGCGCATCCCTCGTCCAGCGCGGCGGTATCGCCCTCCAGCCGGACGTGGCCGCTGCCCACCAGCGGCAGCAGCGCGTCGATCTCCTCCTGCTCCGGCACACGGGGGCTGTCCGTGGTAATGCCCCACAGGGACACCACCGGCGCAATGGTTACGTCAAACGCGCCGCCGGTGGCCTCGCTGTATCCCAGCGCCGCCCGCAGCAGCTCCGCCGTGTCGGTGTCCAGCGCCGCGCTGCCCTCCGCGTTCAGCCGCGCCACATCGCTGGTGTCGATGGTGCGGCTCAGCTTCCGCTCCAGCCCGTTGATCTCGGCAGCGCACTCCTGCAGCACCTCCGCCGCCCCATCGCCGATGGCTACCAGCGACATATAGGTATCCATGGCAAAAATATCCAGCGTCTCCGTCCCGGGCGCGCCGCAGGCGGTAAGGGACAGCGCCAGCACCAGCGCCAGCGCCAGACACGTCATTCTCCTCATAGCTCCCGCCGCCCTTCCAGCGCCCGCATCAGCGTGGCATCGTCGGCAAATTCCAGATGCCCGCCCACAGGGATGCCGTAGGCCAGCCGCGTCACCTTCACGCCGAAGGGCTTCAGCAGCCGCGCGATATACAGCGCCGTGGCCTCTCCCTCCGTGTCGGGGTTCGTGGCCATAATGACCTCGCTGATGCCGCCTTGGGCCACCCGATCCAGCAGCGCCTTGATCTGCAGATCGTCCGGCCCCACATGGTTCATGGGGGACAGCACGCCGTGCAGCACGTGGTAATGCCCGTTGAACTCCCGGCTGCGCTCGATGGCCAGCACATCCCGCGGATCGGCCACCACGCAGATCACTGTCTCATCCCGCCGCGGGTCGGCGCACACGCTGCACAGTCCCCCCGCCGTCAGGTTGCGGCACACGGGACACAGCGTCACCCCCCGCTTGGCCTCCACAATGGCGTCGGCGAACGCCTCCGCCTCCTCCATGGGCAGGTTCAGCACATGAAACGCCAGCCGCTGGGCGGATTTTCCGCCGATCCCCGGCAGACGGGCAAACTGCTCCACCAGTTTTTCAAGGGGCGCGGGAAAGTATTCCATAGAACTCAACCTCTCAGCTCTTTGATGCGGGCGGGAATGTCCGCCGCCTTATATACGGCGCTGCCCGCCACCAGTACGTTGGCGCCGGCATGGATGCACAGATGGCAGGTTTCGGCGTCCACGCCGCCGTCCACCTCCAGCTCGCACGCGGGATTCATGGCGTCGATGTACCCCCGGATGGCCTGCACCTTGGGCATCATGTCCGCCATGAACTTCTGTCCGCCAAACCCCGGCTCCACCGTCATCACCAAAATGATGTCGCACTCGCTGATAAACGGCAGCACGGCGCTGGCGGGGGTCTTGGGCTTCACCACCACGCCGGCTTTTTTCCCCTTGGCGTGGATGCGCCGCAGCGCCTCATGGATGTTCTCCTCCGTGTCCGCCTCCACGTGGCAGGTCACGATGTCGCCGCCCGCGTCGCAGAACTGCTCCACATACCGTACAGGCCGCTCGATCATCAAATGTACATCCAGCGGCAGCGCCGTGGTGGGCCGGATGGACTTCACCACCGGAATACCGATGGAGATATTGGGCACAAACAGCCCGTCCATCACGTCCACATGGACGTAATCCGCCGTGGCAATGCGTTCAATGTCCCGCTGCAAGTTGGCAAAATCCGCCGACAGGATAGAGGGTGCGATCTTCGTCATGATAACGCTCCTTCCGCCGCACCGCTGCTGCGGCCGCGGCATATGATACAGTAAGCGGCGGGCGCCGCGGTCTCCGGCGCGGAGTGTGCCTTCGTCCGGCGCGGCCCCGTTCCGCTTTTCAGATAGGGGGCCGGTGGGCAAGACCCGCCGGCCCCCATTGTGTGAACTTATTCATTATACCAATCCCCCCGCCGGATTGCAATAAATAAAGGCGCGCCTGCAGCAAACATCTTCACAAAATTTGTCCAATTTGTTAATTTTTCTGCCTCCCCCTTTACCTCACGGGGATTTTCAGGTAAAATAATTCGTCGTGATTGGATACTCTAAAGGAAATCGAGGCGGAGCTATGACTTTCTTTCAGCGTCTGCGCAACGCGCTGAGCCGGTTCATGTACGGACGCAACGGCGCCGATCAACTGGGCATGTGCATCATCTGGGCGGCCATCGTCCTGGATATCATCAGCCTGCTGACAAAAAAGGCGGGCCTTCTGTCCGGCATCCTGGGCTTCATCACCACGGTGATGGTGCTGTGGGCGCTGTTCCGCGTATTCTCCCGCAATTTAGAGAAGCGCCGCGCCGAAAACGCCGCCTTTCTGCAAAAAATCTGGTGGCCCGTCAAGCACCGGTTCGACAGCAGCCGCCGGCAGCGGATGGACAAGGCCCATAAATACTTCACCTGCCCCCGCTGCAAAACCGTCTGCCGCGTCCCCGTGGGCAAGGGCAAAATCGTCATCACCTGCCCCAAATGCGCTCACCAGATCCACGGCAAAAGCTGACATATAGAACCAACCAGCCTCCGGCAATGCCGGAGGCTGGTTTTTCTATTTCTATTTCTCCAGCGCCCCGTACCGCAGCACCCAGCTGCGCACATGCTCGATAAACCGCTGGGTGGACAGTGACATGGCGTTCCTGTCCTTCACGCAGATGCCGATGTTGCGGTAAAACACCTGCGGCAGCTGGCAGGCCACCAGCGGATACACGCACCGCTGCAGCATCAGCTCCTCCATGATGCTGATGCCCAGCCCGTTGGACACCATAGCCAGAATGGTCTGATCCTGCTGCACGGTATACTGGATGTTGGGCTGAATGTGCAGCGTGTCGAAGATCGCCTGTATCTCGTAGTCGTCCCCCTCGTCCAGCAATATCACCGGATACTGCTCCAACGCCTTCGGCGGAAAAGGCTCCCGCCCCGCCAGCGGATGATCGCAGGGCACGATCACCTTCCACTGATCCCGCTGCAGCAGCCAGCAATCCAGATTCTCCGCCGCCGGCAGGCTGATAAAGCCGCAGTCCGCCTGCCCGTGCAGCACCCAATCCTCGATCTCGTTGTTGAAATTGGACGGCAGCAGCTCAAACTCGATCCTGGGATAGATCTCCTGAAAGCTCTTCAAAATATACGGCATCCACTTTTCCGACACACTGGTAAATGTCGCCACCCGCACAAGACCGGTGTCCAGCCCCCGCAGATCGGCGGCCTTCTGCTCCAGCTGATGCTGCAGGGCGCACATCTTCTGAAAATAGGGCATCAGCGCCCGCCCGTCCGCCGTCAGCGATACGCCGCCGTGGCTGCGCACCACCAGCCTCGTCCCCAGCTCTGCCTCCAGCGAGCTGACGGCGTGGCTGATGCCGGACTGCGTAAAGCTCAACTCCTGGGCAGCTCTGGTAAAGCTGCCGCACTCCGCGGCCTTCAGCAATATCTCATATTTGGTCAGACTCATACGCGCCCCCTCCTTTTCTCTCCCCCTGATTCTACCAGAAATCTTAACAGGGTTCAAACATTTTTTCATGAGAATGATGAAAATGGTGCGTTTTACAAATGGACTTCTTTGTGTTAATCTATAATCAACCCGGGAAAACAAATGAAAGGAGCGGCGGTTATGGGTCTGAATATTCTGTTGGCTGGTCTGGCAGTTCTGCTGGTCGTCGTGGGCGTTGTCAGTCGTGTGGCCAAGTGACGTATCTGCAGCGAAGTGCGTCTGCGCAAAATCATGTCTTCCCATCAGTGATTTATGGTAAAAAGCAGAAGTCGGGCCGCCCGCCCGGCTTCTCTTTTGCGTCTTGCGAAACCCCCTGCCATGTGATAAGATGTGTCGTACCCTGGAAAGAGAGATGAACCGTATGAACCAAAAAAAGATCCATACCCTGTCGCTGATATTCGCCCTGCTGGCCAGCGCCATTTTCGGCATGAGCTTCATGTTTTCCAAGCTGGCGCTGGCGGTAGCCAAGCCCACCGTGCTGCTGGCCTTCCGGTTTTTGATCGCCTTTGCCGCCATGTCGCTGGTGATCCTGGTAAACGCCGTCGTGGGCAAGGTGCGCACCCGTCCCCTCTTCGCTTTTTCCCTGAAGGGCAAGCCCGTCGGCTCTCTGGTGCTGCTGGGCCTTATCCAGCCGGTGCTCTACTTTTTCTGCGAGAATTACGGCATCCTCTATACCTCCTCCGCCGTGGCCGGCACCATCATCGCCGTGGTGCCCATCGCCTGCATCCTCATGGACGTGCTGGTGCTCCATGAAAAAGTCACCCGCCGTCAGGTGCTCTGCGCGGTGCTGTGCATCGGCGGCGTGGCGCTGATCTATATGGGCGGCGAGACCCGCATCTCCCTGCTGGGCCTTGTGCTGCTGCTGATGACAGTCGCCTGCGACGCGGCCTACTACACCCTCAGTCACAAGGCCGCCGCCAAATTCACCGCCTTCGAGGTCACCTACGTCATGTTCACCGTGGGCATGCTGTTCTTCGTCCCCGCCGCCCTCATTCAAGGCGCGGGCCACATGGCCGAAACCTTCCTGCCCGCCCTGCAAAGCCCCGGCTTCTGGGGCGCGGTGGTCTATCTGGGCCTGGTGTCCTCCGTGGTGGCCTATTTCCTGCTGAACTTCGCCAACGCCCACCTGACGGTGTCGGAGGCGTCCCTGTTCAGCAACGTCACCACCGTGGTCAGCGTCCTGGCCGGCGTGGTGCTGCTGAAAGAGCCCTTCGGCCTCTGGCAGATCCTTGGCGTGGCCGTGATCCTGCTCTGCGTCTACGCCGCCAACGCCACCCCCAAAAAAGCATGAAAAAACCGGCCTCCCGGCCGGTTTTTCTCCTGTCCAAAAGCACTCAAGCAGCGCAATTTCAAAGGCTCCCCTGTGCAAGGGGAGCTGTCAGCCGCAAGGCTGACTGAGGGGTTGCCGCAAGATGGCATGGCGGAAGCTTCGTAGGGGCGGGGTTCTACCCCGCCTGCTCAATAACTGCCGCGCCATCGCAGAATCCTCCGCAGGGGCGGACGACGTGCGCGGCGAAGCGTAGCGGAACGAGTACCCTTTGGGTATCCGCCCTGGCAGTGAACGCGGAGGAGTGCGTGAAAGCCGCCAAAGCCTAATTACTGATGAAAAACCGGCCTCCCGGCCGGTTTTTTTCACGCTTCCTCCGCCAGATTCTCCAGCGCGACGCGCACCGCCTCCACCACAAACGCGGAAAAGGTGCAGTCCGTTCCGCGAATGGCCTCCTCCACTGACTGGATCACATCGTTGGGAAAGCGGATGGATTTATTGGTAGACTCCGGCGGCTTCGGAATTCTGAACTTCGCCATACTACACCTCGCAATACAAATTTACATAAAAAAAGTATTGCTTTTTGCGCCGTTTTGATGCATTATATTTTGTAGCACAATTATGTGAGGTGTTCAATTATGGATGAATTACCCCTCTATTACAATTACACAGTACTCTTCAACGCTGTCACAGATGCAATCGACCTGATCGTAAATGAAAAAGCAAAGGATGCCCTGTCAGTGTTGGTTGCAGCGCAGCAATCAGCAGAAGAACTCTACATCACTGAGGAAGAATAAAACCGGCCCTTCGGCCGGTTTTTTCTTCTCAAAAACAATCATGCAGCGCAATCTCAAAGGCTCCCCTGTGCAAGGGGAGCTGTCAGCCGCAAGGCTGACTGAGGGGTTGTCCCAGAAAAATCCCCGTCGGGCCGGCCAAGTCGTCGGCCCCTACGAACGGCCTCACTGCACACCTCGCAATACAGCGCCCTTCTTCTCCCCCGTCATTTCCCCATTCCGGATGGCAAACGCGCCGTTCACCAGCACGTGGGTCATGCCCTGTGAAGTCTCGCAGGGATCGGTATAGGTGGCCCGCTCGTGCAGCGCCCGGGGATCGAACACGCACACATCCGCGTCATAGCCCGCCTCCAGCCGGCCCTTTCCCCGCAGGCGCAGCACCTGCGCCGGACGTTCCGTCAGCTTGTGGACAGCCTGCTCCCAGCCCAGCGCCCCCTTCTCCCGCACAAAGTGCTCTAAAAGATGGGTCACGTTGCCGCACACCCGCGGGTGCAGCTGCCCCTCCGTGGGATACGTGGCATCCGAGATCACGCAGGACAGCGGTGAGTGCAATATCTCGCAGATATCCTCCTCCGACGCCATAAAGTCGATCATGGTGATCTGCCCGTGCTCCCGCGCCAGCAGCTCACAGCAGGAGGACAGGGGATCCTGCCCCATCAGCGCCGCAATCTCCATAAGATTGTGTCCCTGATACGGGTGATCCTCCGGACAGTGCAGGCTGGTCAGGTAGATCCCGTCCCATCCCGCCAGCTTGGCGATGTCGTCAAAGCCCACGCCGCTTTCGATCCGCGCCGCCAGCTCACGGCGCACCGCCTTGTCCCGCAGCCGTTCCACCACCGCCTCCATGCCGCCGGTCAGATAGTCCGGCGGCAGAATGTGCAGCAGCTGGGTGGAACCGGCGGTGTAGGGATACACGTCGCAGTCTATCCGCAGTCCCTCGTTTTGGGCCTGCTCCAGCAGGGTCAGCACGCGGGGAATCTTCCGTCCCCAGTTGTCCCGCCCCATGGCCTTCAAATGGCTGATGTGGACAGGGCATCCCAGCGCCCGGGCCACAGCGGTCATCTCCTCCACGGATTCCACCACGCCGCTGCCCTCCTGCCGCATGTGAACGGTCACGGGGATGTCCGTTCCCCTCACCGGCTCCAGGGCGCGGATCAGCTCCCGGGTGGAATAAAAGCACTCCGGCGCATAGCCCAGTCCCAGGCTCACACCCAGCGCCCCCTCCGCCAGCGCCCGCTCCATCTCCCGATGGATGGCGTCAAAATGACCGTCCGCCAGTGTCGTCAGCTGATAGCCCGCCGCATCGGCCCGCAGCGTGCCCGCCCCCACCAGCATCCCCATGTTCAGGGGCAGCGCCGGCAGCGACTGAAAATACCCCGCCATCGAGCGGCAGTCCAGCCCCTCCGGCAGCGTACCGGTGATGGGCTGCAAATATGCCCGTATGGCCGCGTCGTTGGCCTGTCCGAAGGGCGCGGCGGACAGGCCGCAGTTGCCGTTGACAATGGTAGTCAGCCCCTGCCGCAGCTCCCACTCCCCAAAGCCGGGGCGGAACGCCGCGCCGTCGGCGTGGCGATGGATGTCGATGAACCCCGGCGTCACGGTCATTCCGGCGCAGTCCACGACCTCACGGGCCGCGGCGTCAGGCAAGCGCCCCACCGCGGCGATGACGCCGCCCTCCACCGCCACATCCGCCGCAAAAGCGGCGCGGCCGGTACCGTCAATGACGGTGCCGCCCCGCAAAAGAAGATCAAACATGGGAAAAACCTCGATCATTTCGTATTCATCCGGTGCGCCGGCAGCGTCACCGTAAAGCAGACCGTCCCCCCGTCGCTTCGGGCAGTGATGGTGCCCTTGTGCCGCTGCACGATCTGCCGCGCGATAGCCAACCCCAGTCCGAAGCCCCCCGCGCCCGTGCGGGCGTCGTCCACCCGATAAAACCGGTCAAACAGATGGGACAGCTTCTCCGCAGGGATGGCCTCCGCCGGATTCTCCACCGTCAGCACCGCGCCCCGCGCCGTGCCGTCCAGCGTCAGCCGGATGGCACCGCCAGGCGCGGCATATTTCACGGCGTTGTCCAGCAGGATCTCCAGCAGCTGCTCCAGCTGCTGGCAGTCCCCCATCGCCGACAGGCCGTTTTGAATGTCATACTGTAAAGGATGCCCCGCCTCAAAGGCCACCGGCTCAAACCGCAGCGCGGCCTCCGTCACCAGATCGCTCAGATCCACCGGTGCCAAAGGCGCCGCGGCCCGTCCGCTCTCTGCGCGGGACAGCGTCAGCATGTCCGCCACCAGCGCCTTCATCCGCCGCGACTCCGCCAGAATGTTGTCCACATACTGCCGCTGCTCCGGCTGCGCCGACTCCTCCAGCAGATCCGCCGAGGACAAAATCACCGTCAGCGGCGTTTTCAGCTCATGGCTGGCGTCCGAGATAAACTGCTGCTGCTCCTGCCACGTGCGCACCACCGGCCGGGACACAAGCCCGCTCAGCAGCCAGCTCACCGCCAGCAGCACCGCCAGCGCCCCCGCCCCGATCAGCAGACAACTCCGCACCAGCGCCCCCAGCGTGGCCTGTTCGAAGCTGCAGTCCATAAACGCGATGCGGGTAGTCAGCAGTCCATCCTGCCGGAAAAACCGCAGATGCCCTCCCGCCAGCACGCCGCTCTCGCCGCCGTCGCCCAGCGCCTGAGCCACCAGCGCCAGCAGCGTCTGCTCGTCGTTCAGATCATAATAGCTGCTGCCGGACACCCGCACCGTGCCGCTGGGCAGCACCTCCGCCACAAAGCACGGAAACTGTGCCGCCTCCACGCCGCTCTGCACCACCTGCCGCAGCTGCATGGTATAGCTCCGCGCGATACTGGCCCGCGAAAACAGATACACCCCCGCAAACACCGCCAGCAGCACCATCAGCGCCACCAGCATCGTCACGCCGGTGATCTTCCACCGCAGCTTCCGGATCATCCCTGCGCCTCCTCGTTCTGTGTCAGGCAATACCCCAGCATCCGCAGCGTCCGGATCCTCACCGCCGAGTGCAGATACGTCAGCTTCCGCCGCAAAAAGGAGATATACACCTCCACATTGTTGTCCTCCGCCTGAGAGTCGTACCCCCACACCTTAGTCAGCATCTGCTCCTTGGTGACCACCTGCTCGCCGTTGATCAGCAGCAGCTCCATCAGGTCAAACTCCCTCCGGCTCAGCCGCGCCTGCCGCTGGCCGCACGTCAGCGTCACGGTGCTCCGCTCCAGCGTCAGATCGCCCCAGCTCACCTGGTCGTTCTCCCGCAGCTGTCCGCCGCCGCGCCGCAGCAGCGTCCGCACGCAGGCCAGCAGCTCCTCCGCCTCAAAGGGCTTCGTCAAATAGTAATCCGCGCCGCAGTCCAGCCCGCGCACGCGATCCTCCAGACTTCCCCTGGCCGTCAGCATCAGCACCGGCGCGGCCACGCCGGCCTCCCGCAGCTTCTGCGCCACCTGGAACCCGTTCATTCCCGGCAGCATCACATCCAGCACCACCAGATCATAGATGCCGCTCATGGCGTTGTCCAGTCCGCTGACGCCGTCATGGCACACGTCGGCGGTATAGCCCTGCCGGTGCAGCAGCTGGCGCAGCGTATCCGCCAGCCGCACCTCATCCTCCACGATCAACAGACGCATGCCCCAACTCTCCTTTTTCTTACAGCAGCGCCAGCAGCGGTGCCACCGTGTCCTTAGCCAGCAGATACACCGTGGTGTCGTCATTCAGCGTGGCGTAATAGGTGCCGTCCTCCCGCAGCGTGCCCAGCGTCAGCACAACGGTGGCCTCGGTGCCCACCGTGTTGACGTAGGACAGTTGGATCACCGCCGTCGGCGCGTCCAGCCCGCACAGCGGCGCCGCGTCCGGCGACGGGTCGTAGTTGAAGCACTTGTCAAAGCCAAAGCCCGCCAGCGCCTCCTCGATGTCGGCGATACCCTCCGGCCGCGTCACGCCGCCCAGCACCCAGCCGTTCTCGTTTTTCGCCAGCCGTGCCGTCTTGCCCGCGCTGTCCTGCCGCACGGTAATGACCGTCATGTTCTCCTCCGTCAGCTCCGGCAGCGCAGGCAGTACCGCCATGTCGTACACACTGCGATCCATCAGCTTCACAAACTCATCCGCCGCCAGATACACGTCCGTCCGGCCGTCCACCGCCATGTACCACTGTCCGTCCTCCCGCTGGTCGCCAAAGCGCAGCGTGGTGGTCTCTTCCCCCACCCCAACGGTCAGATAGCGAACCGCCTCGCTCAGTCCGCACTCCGCCGGATCCACTGCCGGCTGCACCGGCGTCAGCGTGGCGGACATAGTCTCCAGCGTCGTCAGGATCTCCTCCACATAGGCGGCGTCCAGGGGGAACTTCTCGTTGTCCACCCATTTCCATCCGCTCTCATCCTTCCGGAACCGGCAGGTCACCTGCCCGTTGTTGTACTCCAGCGTGCCCGCCTGGGTCAGCGATGCCTCCTCGCTGCTCACCAGCGCGTTGTTGTCCGCCGCGTCGGCGGTATCCTCCGCCTTCGCCTTGCCGCAGCCCGCCAGCACCAGCGCCAGCAGCAGGCAAAGCAGTAAAATGCTCATTCGTTTCATGGGTCTCCTCCTTTGGGAAATGCATTACAACATTTTAATATACCAGAGAAACCGCAAAAAGGAAAGTCAAAATTATGAATTTTGGCCTTCCCTGACAAAAAATCAGGCCGGGAAGCACCTTCCCGACCTGAACGCTTTTCCGTTTACAGTGCAGCCGCGCCGATGATGCCCGCCTCGTTGCCCAGTCTGGCGGCAGCAATCACCGGTATCGCCCCCTGCCGCTGGCCGAAGCAGTGCTCCGCCACATACTCGCGGATGGGAGCCAGTATACGCTCCCCCTGGCGGCTGATGCCGCCGCCCAGCAGGATCATCTCCGGCGCAAGGCTGTTCACCAGATCCGTCAGCCCCGCCGCCACATACACGCACCACCGGTCGATGACCGCCTGTGCCGCGGCGTCGCCGCCGTCGGCGGCCTGGAACACATCCAGCGCCGTCAGCGTCTCCCGTCCGTGCAGGGTGGAGTCCGGATGGGCCTCCCCCACCCGCTTTGCCTGCCGGATCAGCGCCGTGGCGGAGGCGTAGGCCTCCCAGCAGCCGTCCCGCCCGCAGGTGCAGTGCTCGCCCTCCAGCACCAGCAGCGTGTGGCCCAGCTCCGCGCCCATGGAGCGCATACCGGCGTAGATCTTCCCGTCGATGATGATACCGCCGCCCACGCCGGTGCCCAGCGTAATCAGAATCATGTTCCGGCAGCCCACCGCCGCGCCCGCCACCGTCTCCGCCAGCGCGGCGCAGTTGGCGTCGTTGCTCAGCCGTACGGGGATGCCGAACCGCTCATGCAGCATTTTGCACACCGGCACGTTGAACCAGCCCAGATTATAGGCCCGCAGCACCACACCCGCCTCGCTGTCGCAGGTGCCGGGGGAGCCGATGCCGATGCTGGCGCAGTCGGCGGCGATCAGCCCCGCCTTGTCCAGCGCCATCTCCACGGCGCGGCACATGTCCGCCACCATCTCCTCCGCCGGACGGAACGCGCCGGTGGGCACGCTGGCCTCGGCGATGATGCTCTGGCGGTCGTCCACCACGCCCACGGCGATGTTGGTGCCGCCCAGGTCGATACCGATACGATACATACTCCGCTTCCTCCCCGCTCACAGTGTCATGGCCACGGTGACGGCGCAGCCGTTTTGCATGATGTGATCCAGCGCCACGCCCTCCGGCAGCGCCAACCGGCTCAGCGCCAGCAGCGGGCCCCTGCCCGTCAGCTTAAACAGCGCCTCCTTGGCCGTCCAGCACTCCCAGAACCGCTGATAGCACCCCGCGTCGCCATAGCGGATGTAGGCCATCTCCGCCTCGGAGCAGGCGCGGCGCATGAATTTCTCCTCCGCGCCGCGGATCACCTCCACATCCACGCCCAGCACCCTTTCACCCACAGCGCACACCACATAGGGCCCGCTGTGGCTGACGCTGACGAAAAAGGGATCCCCTGTCACCCGGGGCTTGCCGCTCTCATCCCAGCACAGGGGCGCGCTCTCCGGCGTGCCGCCCAGCCGCGCCGCCACGGCGCGGCGCAGCAGCAGCTCACCCGCGGCGCTGCGCTTCCGGTCATCCTCGTTGGGAAAGTCCCCCACCCGGCCGCGGCGCTCCGCGTCCATCATCGCCATGGCGGCGTCAAATTCCACGGCGTCCATCTCCTTGATATTGTACCAAAAAAGCTCCATATGACTCCCTCCGACAGATACGGTAGTATTCTGAATCATAAGTATAGCATATCCCCCGCCGGGTTTCCACTCTTTTTGTGTTGCTTTTTGCCGGATTTTGCGCTACACTGATTTTGTGTTTGCAAGGAGGATTCCTCATGGTTTCGATCATTGAAGTCACCACGAAGCGCCAGCTGCGCCAGTTCGTGGATTTTCCCAATATTCTCTATCAGGATGTTCCCCAGTTCGTCCCCGCCACCTTCGACGATGATATGGGCGACTGGGACAAGAAAAAGAACCCCGCCTTCGAGTATTGCGAAGCCCGCTGCTGGCTGGCCATGCGCAACGGCGAAATGGTGGGCCGCATCGGCGCCATCCTCAGCCATAAGGCCAACGAGAAATGGCACACCAACCGCATGCGCTTCACCCAGGTGGATTTCATCGACGATGAACAGGTCGCCAACGCCCTGTTCGCCACGGTGGAGCGCTGGGCCAAAGCCAAGGGCTGTGATGAGGTACATGGCCCCCTGGGCTTTACCGACCTGGATCGGGAGGGCATGCTGGTGGAGGGCTTTGACCGCCGCAGCTGCTTCTTTACCTATTATAACCATCCCTACTACATCGACCACCTGACCCGTCTGGGCTACGTCAAGGATGTGGACTGGATCGAAAATCTCATCCAGGTGCCCACCGATGAAAAGATCATCGAGCGCTGGCACAAGCTCTCCGACTTCGTAGCCAAGCGCTGCAACCTGCATGTGTTCCACCCCAAGACGCGGCTGGACTACTTCGGTCTCGTCCCCCGCTTTTTCAAGCTGGTCAACACCTGCTACGCCCCGCTGTACGGCACCGTGGAGCTGTCCGACCGGCAGATCAAGCGCTACAGCGCCAAATTCGCCCCCCTGGTCAACCCCGATCTGGCCTTCTTCATCATGGACGAGCACGAGGAGATGGTAGCCATGGGCGTGGCCGCCCCCTCCATCGCCAGCGCCCTGCAGAAAAGCCGCGGCCGCTATCTGCCCACCGGCTGGATCGACCTTTTGAAGGCCTTCCACAAAAATGATACCATTGATCTGCTGCTGATCGCCGTGCGGCCGGACTACCAGCAAAAGAGCGTCAACGCCATGATCCTGTACAATGCCATGCTGGGCTGCCACAAGCTGGGCATCAAAGAGGCCGAGACCGGCCCCATGCTGGAGACCAACCAGAAGGTGCAGGCCCAGTGGAAAGATTTTGAAATCGAGCAGCACAAGCGCCGCCGCTGCTTTGTCAAAAAGCTGAAGTGATATGCAGAACTACAAATTTACCATCGCCTATGACGGCACCCGCTTCTTCGGCTGGGAGCGCCAGCCGGACAAGGACACCATCCAGGGCAAGCTGGAGGCCGTGCTGACCCGTCTGGCGGGCAAGCCGGTGGAGATCATCGGCGCCGGCCGCACCGACGCCGGCGTCCACGCCCGGGCCATGGTGGCAAACGCCGCGCTGGACGTAAAGGAATCGCCGGAGGAGATCCGGGACTACTGCAACCGCTACCTGCCCGACGCCATCGCCGTGCGGGAGGTCAAGCCCTGCGCCCCCCGCTTCCACGCCCGCTATAACGCCCTGGGCAAAACCTACCGCTACACCGTGTTCGTGGGCCCGGTCAAGCCGATTTTTGACCGGAAATACGTGACCCTCCTGCCCTACGTCCCCGATGTGGAGCGGATGCGTCAGGCCGCCGCGTATGTGACGGGAGAGCACGATTTTGCCGCGTTTTGCGGCAATCCCCGCATGAAAAAATCCACTGTGCGGACGGTGGACACCATTGACATTCAGCAGCGGAAAGACCGCATCACCTTTACGTTCCACGGCAATGGGTTCTTACAGAATATGGTAAGGATCTTAGTGGGCACGCTGCTGGAGGTGGGACGGGGCTTCTGGCCGCCGGAGCAGGTGCAGGCCATTCTGGAAAGCCGTGACCGCAAGCAGGCGGGCCCCACCGCTCCGCCGGAGGGGCTGTGTCTGATGAAGGTGGATTACTGAGCCGTCGTATTTTCTTGCGGTTTCAGGGCAACCCTCTGTATCCTTATGCATTTTAAGCGGTACATTAACCCCCTTTATTGGTACATAAACGGGCGTTATCGGTACATAAAAGGCCCTTATTGGTACATGAAAAAAGCGCCGCGGACTTCTTTGGAAGTCCGCGGCGTTTTTTTGTTGGTCGTCACCGCAGGCCCATAGCCAGCTCGGCGATCTGCACGGTGTTGGTGGCGGCGCCCTTGCGCACCTGATCGCCGCAGCACCAGAGGTTCAGTCCGTTGTCGCTGGTGAGGTCATCGCGGATGCGGCCCACGAAGACAATGTCCTGATCGGAGGTATCCAGCGGCATGGGGTACTGCTTATGGGCCAGATCGTCCACCAGACGGCAGCCGGCGGCCTTGGCAATGGCGGCACGGGCGTCGGCCACGCTGATCTTCTCTCTGGTGCGCACCACGATGGACACGCTGTGGCTGCGCACCACGGGGACGCGGACACAGGTGCAGCTGACTTTCAGATCCGGCAGGTGGAAGATCTTGCGGCCCTCGTTCTGCATCTTCATCTCCTCGGAGGTGTAGCCCTCGAAGGCCTCGCCGCCGATCTGGGGGATGACGTTATAGGCGATCTGATACTGGAAGACCTTGGGATCGTAGTGCCGGCCCTTGCTGAGGGCGTCCACCTCGGCCATCAGCTCGATGGGACCGCCGGCGCCCGCGCCGCTGACAGCCTGATAGCTGGAGGCCACAATGCTCTCAATGGGGCTGAGCTTATTCAGGGCATTGATCGCCACCAGAGAGACGATGGTGGTGCAGTTGGGGTTGGAGATGATGCCCTTGTGCCACTTCACATCCTCCGGATTGATCTCGGGGATCACCAGGGGTACATCCTTGTCCAGGCGGAAGGCGCTGGAGTTATCCACGAACACCGCGCCGGCCTTGACGATGGCGGGGGCGTACTGCTTGGCGATGTCGTTCTCCGCCGCGCCCAGCACCAGATCCAGGCCCTCGAAGGCGCTGCCGGAAGCTGCCACCACCTCTACCTCGCCGCCGTTGAAGGGCAGCTTCGTGCCCGCGCTGCGCTCACTGGCGATGGGGCGCAGCTCCGCCACAGGGAATCGGCGTTCCTCCAGAATTTTCATCATTTCGCGGCCCACCGCGCCGGTGGCGCCCAGAATTCCTACCTTAAGCTGCTTCATTTTACAACGTCCTCCTTTACAAAGCTGTCATACAGGACACGAATGGCCTGTGCAAAATCCTTTTCCTCCACGCCCACGATGATGTTCAGCTCCTCGGGGCCCTGGGTGATCATGCGGATGTTGACGCCATGCTCGCCCAGCTTGCTGAAGATCTTACCGGACACGCCCAGACGGTAGGCCATCTTCCGGCCCACCGCCGCCACCACGGCGATGTGCTCCGTCACCTTGATGGTATCGGGCTGCACCTCCTGCTGGATCTCGCCCAGAATACTGTAGAGACAGGGGGCGGCCTTGGCGGCCTCCACCACCAGGGAGACGGTGTCGATGCCGGAGGGGGCGTATTCCACGTTGATCTGGTGCTTCGCCAGAATGGACAGCAGTTTCAGCAGTGAGCCGGGCTCGGACGACATGCCGCTTTTGGCGATGGTGATGATGGAAAAGCCCTTCTTGCCGGCGATACCGGTGATGAAGCTGCCGTCCTGCTCCTCGTCGTCGATGCTGCTGAGGATCATAGTGCCGGCGTGAGCGGGGTCGTTGGTGTTGCGGATGTTAAGAGGGATGTTCTTCTCCCGCACGGGGAAGACGGTGCCCTCGTGCAGCACCTGGGCGCCCAGATAGCTGAGTTCACGCAGCTCACTGTAGGTGACCTTTCGGATGGGCGCGGGGTTTTCCACGATGCGGGGGTCGGCCATGAGGATGCCGGAGACATCCGTCCAGTTTTCGTACACGTCGGCGTCCAGCGCCGCCGCAGCCAGTGCGCCGGTGATGTCGCTGCCGCCGCGGGTCAGGGTCACCACGCGGCCGTCAGGCATGGCGCCGTAGAAGCCGGGGATCACCACACGCCGGCCGTCCGCCGCCTTGCGCAGAGCCTCGTAACTGGCCTCCTGATCCACGGCGCCGTCAAACTTGAACCGCAGCCACAGCGCCGCATCCAGAAAGGCATAGCCCAGATACTCCGCCATCAGCCGCGCGGCGAAATACTCGCCCCGGGAGGCCAGATACTCCTCATCCGCCTCACCGGCGCACATCCGCTGCCACAGGGCGTCAAACTCCGGCGCAAGGTCAAGGGCAAGACCGCAGTCGTCGGCGATCTGCTGATACCGCTGGCGGATCAGGGCGAAGATCTTTTCGCAGCTGACCCCGTATTTCAGGTGGGCGCTGCACAGATAAAGAAGATCCGTCACCTTGTGGTCGTCCTTAAAGCGTTTGCCGGGGGCGGACACCACGATGACGCGGCGGGCGTCGTCAGCCTCTACAATGGCCTTGACTTTGGCGAATTGCACGGCGTCCGCCATGGAGGAGCCGCCGAATTTTGCTACTTTTAACATATGAATCGTCCTTTCGTGGGGTGCAAAGTGTTTTCATCCGTGGACAAATAGACAATATTTGTCATTTTGTATTCCAGTAAAAAACACTTGACTTTTTATGGGAAACAATATATCATAGCCATCATGAAAATGCAAGGCCAAATTTTTGCTTTTTTCGAAAAAATTTTTGGCAAGTCAATACGGAGGTCGAACCCCATGATGGACTATCAGAGCACACGAAACAAAGCATTGCGCGCCACGGCGGCCCAGGCGGTTTTGCAGGGCCTGGCCCCTGACGGCGGACTATATACCATGCCCTCCCTGCAGGGGATCACCCTGGACTGGCGGGCGGTGCTGCGGCTGGACACGCCGGGTATGGCGCGGGAGATCCTGACGGCGCTGCTGCCCTCCTTTACCAGAGAGGAGATGGCGGGGCTCGTCCACGCCGCCTATGACGGCAAATTTGAAACGGACGAGTTGACCCCCACCGTTCCCGTGGGGGAGGATGCGGTGCTGGAGCTGTTCCGGGGCCCCACCAGCGCCTTTAAGGATGTGGCGCTGAGCATGCTGCCCCAGCTGATGACCGCCGCGCAGGAAAAATGCGGCGTGAAGGATGACATTCTGATCCTGACCGCCACCAGCGGCGACACGGGCAAGGCCGCCATGGCGGGCTTTCAGGACGTGCCGGGGACGAAGATCATCGTGTTCTACCCCTATGGCGGCGTCAGCGCCGTGCAGCAGCGGCAGATGGAAAGTCAGGCGGGCCGCAACGTGTGCGTGTGCGCCGTGCGGGGCAATTTTGACGACGCCCAGACCGGCGTAAAGGAGATCTTCGCCGCCGTGGAGCGGGATCACCTGCTGGCGGGCAAGGGCGTGAGGCTGTCCTCCGCCAACTCCATCAACATCGGACGGCTGGCGCCCCAGGTGGTGTACTACTTCCGCGCTTACGCCGAATTGTGCCGCACGGGTAAGATCCAGGAAGGCGACAAAGTGGATTTCGCCGTGCCCACCGGCAATTTCGGCGACATTCTGGCGGGCTATTTCGCCCGTGAGCTGGGACTGCCTGTGGGGCGGCTGATCTGCGCCAGCAACGCCAACGACGTGCTGACGGAATTTCTGCGGACGGGGCGGTACGACCGCAACCGGCCCTTCTATAAGACCGTGTCCCCCTCGATGGACATTTTAGTGTCCAGCAATCTGGAGCGGCTTTTGTATCTGATGAGCGGTGATACGGCGCTGGTGGCGGAGCTGATGGCGGAATTGAAGGAAAAGGGCGCGTATCAGGTGCCGCCCGCTCTGCTGGAGAAGATCCAGCGCGTATTCTGGAGCGGCTGCTGCGACGACAACACCACCAAGGCGGCCATCGGACGGCTGTGGCGGGAACAGCACTATCTGGCGGACACCCACACGGCGGTGGCCTGGCAGGCGGCGCAGGATTACAAGGCGGCGTGCCCCGACCACCATTTCGTGGTGGTGCTGTCCACGGCGTCCCCCTATAAGTTCCCCGCCGCGGTGCTGGAGGGACTGGGCGAAGTGCCGGAGGCGGATGAGTTCGCCGTGATGGAGCGGCTGCACGCGGTCACGGGCGTGCCCGTACCGGCGGGTCTGGCGGCGCTGCGTCAGGCCGCTGTGCGGCACCGGGACGTGATCGGCCGGCAGGAGATGCTGGACTATGTTTTGAAGAAAGCAGGTGAAGCGGTATGGAGCGCGTAACCATTCGTGTGCCGGCCACCACCGCCAATCTGGCGGCGGGGTTCGACGTATTGGGCTGCGCGTTGGGGCTTTACAATACGCTGTCCTTCACACCGGCGGAGCGGCTGAGCTTTTCCGGCTGTGACGAGCAATATCAATCGGAGGAAAATCTGGCCTATGTGGCCTATGCCCGGGTGTGGCGGGAGCTGCGGCGGGCGGAGATCCCGCCGGTACACATCCACATTGAGGCGGGCATCCCCGTATGCCGGGGGCTGGGCTCCTCGGCGGCGCTGATCGCCGCGGGGGCCATGGCGGCCAATGTGATGGCGGGCAAGCCCTTCGACAAGCGCCAGCTGCTGGCGTTAACCACCCCCATTGAGGGGCATCCCGATAATCTGGCGCCGGCGCTGCTGGGTGGGCTGACGGCTTCGATGCTGCTGGGCGGGCAGGTGTATACGGTGGAGTATCTGCCCCATCCGGAGCTGCGGTTCGTGGCGCTGTCGCCGGATTTCCCGCTGAGCACCCACGAGGCGCGGCGGGTGCTGCCCGCCATGGTGGCGCACGGTGATGCGGTGCGCAACGCCGGATATCTGGCGGTGCTGCTGCGGGCCATTGAGCAGGGGGATGAGGAGCTGATCGCCGCGTCCCTGCAGGATCGGCTGCACCAGCCCTACCGGCGGCGGCTGATACCGGAGTATGAGAAGGTGGAGGCGCTGGCCCATCAGAACGGCTGCCACGCTGTGTGCATCAGCGGCGCGGGGCCCACGATCCTGTGCATCACCCGCGATCCGTCCTTTGCCGGACGGATGGAGCGTGCCGTGCTGCCGCTGGAGCACCACTGGCAGGTACGGGATCTGCCGGTGGATTATCACGGGGCGGTGAAGCTGTCCTCCTGACGATGATAAAAAGGGGCGCAAGCCCCTTTTTTCTTTCCAACTGGCGGTTGCAATCCCGATGACAACATGGTATGATGCAGCAGAAAACTGTCGAAGGAGGGCGGCGCTTTGCAGGCATTATCCATCGCGTTTCACGCCATCGTGCCATTGTTTCTCATCATCGCCGTGGGCTACACCGTCAAGCGGCTGGGCTGGATCGGGCCGGAGGAGGTGCGCCGGTTCAACAAGGTGACGTTTTACACCTTCATGCCGGTGATGCTGTTTTATAACATCTACACCTCTGACTTTTCCCAGGCGGTGCGGACGCCCTATGTGCTGTTCGTGGTGGGCATGGCGCTGGGGATGGTGCTGCTGTCCTTTGTCATCACGCTGCTGGTGGAGAAGATCCCCCAGCGGCGGGGCGTGATGATCCAGGCGGCCTTTCGCAGCAATTTCGTGCTGCTGGGACTGCCCATCGCCATGGAGCTGCTGCCGGGGGGCAATTTCGCCGTCACGGCGCTGATGATCGCCATTGTGGTGCCCATTTACAACGTGCTGTCGGTGGTGGTGCTGGAGTATTTTCGGGGCGGCAGGCCGAAGCCTGCCGAGGTGCTGCTGGCGGTGGCGAAAAACCCGCTGATTATCGGCTCTGTCGTGGGGCTGCTGGTGCAGGGGCTGCACATCACGCTACCGGAGGTACTGGTGTCCTTTGCCGGAAAGATGAACAGCGCCGCCACGCCGCTGATCCTGCTGCTGTTGGGCGCGTCCTTTGAGCCTTATGGCATGGCCGCCTACAAAAAGGAGCTTTTGGTATGCGTGGGGCTGCGGCTGGTGGTATTCCCCGCCATCATTCTGACACTGGGGGCGGCGCTGGGACTGCGGGACATGGAGTTTGTCACGCTGTTGGCCATGACCGCCGCGCCCACCGCCGTCAATTCCTTCAACATGGCCCAGCAGCTGGGCGGCGACAGCCAGCTGGCGGGCAGCGCCGTGGTGGTGTCCACCGCCGCGTCGTTTTTCACACTGTTCATATGGATCACCCTGTTCAAGCAATTGGGGATCTTTTGATACAAGAAACAGATAAGGAGTACAGGCAATGAAACGACCGGAGATCCATGAATCTGTCTTTATCGCGCCCACCGCCACGGTGGTGGGGGACGTCCGCATCGGCGCGGAGTGCGGCGTGTTTTTCGGCGCGGTGATCCGCACGGAGTGGGACGGCATCCGCATCGGCGAGCGAACCAACATTCAGGACAACTGCGTGCTGCATGTGGAGCGGGGGATCCCCCTGCGGGTGGGCAACGGCTGCACCATCGGCCACAACGCCATTCTGCACAGCTGCACCGTGGGGGACAACACTCTGGTGGGCATGGGCGCCATTGTGATGAACGGCGCGGTGATCGGCAGAAACTGCATCATCGGCGCGGGGGCGCTGGTGCCGCAGAACGCGGTGATCCCCGATGGATCGCTGGTATTGGGGATGCCCGCCAAGGTGCGGCGGGCCGTCACGGAGGAGGAGATGGCCGCCAACCGCGCCAGCGCCCAGATGTATCAGGACGAGGCGGCGGAGTATAAGGCGTATTATGAAAAGTAGAAACTGAACAAAAAAACAGGCTGCTGCGGTTTGCAACAGCCTGTTTTTTTGTGGGGCAGCGCTATCAGAACTCCTTCTTTTTGCCCAGAAGCAGGGCGCTGCCGGAGAGGGAGAGGGCGCTCATGCCGATGTAGAGGGCAATGCCCGCGTCAAAGGTCTTGGCAGAGGTGATATCCGTGCCGGCCGTCTCTGTTCCGGTGGCAGTAGTCGTACCGGTGGGATAGCGGCGGGCGGGGTGCTCAGGACGGACGGGACGGGTGGGTTCGGGGGTAGGATCGACAGGGGCGGGGTCAACGGGGGTGGGAGTGGGAGGCTGAGGCAATGTGATATCAACGTTATCTTCCACAAACCGGTCAATCTCGGCAACTTTGTTATCGTCATCTTTCCAGGAGCTGACCAGATTTCTGCCTGTCAGCGCCGTATCGCTGCCGTTTACATTGCCTTCCAGCTTGATTCTGGCTCCCGCAGCCATTGTCACATTATCCAGAGCCAGCAGCTGTGTATGCCCCGTCTCCACGTTAAGCTTGTTTCCACTGATAGTAACATTGCCGTTTACTTTGTCATACAGCGCCAATGCACTATTCTTCGTTGCATCGCTTGCGACGTTGGTATAGTGATCGCCAGGCAGCATATTGAAGGTCGTTTGCGTAACCGTCACAGCACCGATGCCACCTTCGCCCACCTTCATGGGGCGGGTAGAGGTAACCTCGCAGTTATTGATCGTCAGGCTGTTCATGCCGGTCTGTGTCTTCCACCAGATAGGATTCGACCAATCCCAGTTATCCTCAGCATTTCTGTGCTCATTGAAGGTCGTATCATCAATGACAACATTTCTGGCAATCGGGCCACCGTTGGCAAACCACTGGCCGTTAACCGTACAGCCGGACAGCTTGATGGTATTCACAACGAAGGGTGTATCGTACCACACGTTGGTATAGCCTGCCGGAACGGGGTTTTGCAGATGCCCGATAGAGCCATCCGGCAGATTATACATATACACGTAGCAGCCGCTCAGGTTAAAAGAGCCGCCCAAAGTCATGCCCTCCAAAATCACCGTGGACTGCTCAGGAAGTTGGAAACACAGTGTCTGGAAACCGCTGAAATTGCTGCTGGTATACTTTGCTGTTTTGAAAGACCCCTTCACATGGATCGTTGCGCCAGCTTTATTGGTACGATAGGCCGTGGCGGTATCCTGTGCGTTTCTGCGAGTCGTTGCGGTAAAACCTTCCGGCGCAGCAGCGTCATCACTGACCCAGCAATACTCATCCGACATCTGATAGTTACCCACCGTTGCGGACTTGCTGGCATCCACAGACAGGTCAATATCACCAATATTGACCCATACCTCTTTGCCCGCAACATCCGTCAGTGCATTGAACTGCTCCAATGTGTACGGATTACTTTCGCTTCCGTCGCCGTCTGCCCAGGCCATGGTGGTGAGGCTCAGGGACATAGTCAGTGCCAGAAGGACACTGAGGATCTTTTTCATGATTCATTCTCCCTTTTCTATAAATTTTTGAGATAGTCTTCGTTTCAAATTACAAAATTGAAACGGCAACAGCCCATGGGCTGTTGTAACGCATGTCCAATTATAGCACAGTGCGCGGGAAAATCACGCTTTTTCGGGAGCATTGAGAGGTTTCTGTGTTTTGCACAAAGGATTTTCCGGGTTATTGTGGGATTTGACGGAAATTCCATCAATTATCCACCGTGCCATCTTACGGCAACCCCTCCGTCTGCCTTACGGCTGACAGTTTTCCTTGCACAGGGGAGCTTTTGAAAGCTGCGCTGCATGATCGCTTTTGACAAGAGGAGGGCTGACCGTGGGGTCAGCCCTCCTGTGTATCTTTCTGATCCTGTGGGTGCAGATGCTCATATACCGCCTGAGCCGCAGGGGCGGGCAGCACTTTTCGCAGCTCCTCCAGCGACGCCTCCTCCACGGCTTTCACCGTGCCGAAGCGCTTCATGAGGGCCTGCTTTCGGGCGTCTCCCACACCGGGAATGCCGTCCAGCTTGCCGCGGTAGGTGCGCTTTTTGTGCTTCTGCCGCTGGAAGGTGATGGCAAAGCGGTGTACCTCCTCCTGAATACGGCCGATCAAGGTGAAAATATGGGGCGACTGCTGGATGCCCAGCTCCGCGCCCTGCGGTGTGATGAGGGCGCGGGTACGGTGGCGGTCGTCCTTCACCATGCCCAGAATGGGAATGGACACCCCCGCCGCCCGCTCCGCCGTCAGGGCGGCGTGAACATGGCCAAGGCCGCCGTCGATCAGCAGCAGATCCGGCAGGGGCGGGAATTTTTCATCGTCCCTGTGGGCAAACCGCCGGGTCAGCACCTCCTCCATGGCGGCGTAGTCGTCGGGGGCGGTGAGGGTCTGGATGGCGAATTTACGGTAGTCCCGCTTCAAGGGCTTGCCGTCCACAAACACCACCATGGAGGCCACCATGTCGTCGCTGCCCAGATTGGAGATATCGTAGCTCTCCATCCGGCGGGGCACGGCGGGCAGCCGCGCCAGAGTCTGCAGATCCGCCAGTGTTTTGGACAGCCGCTCCGATTCGGTGGTGATGCGCTCCACCTCCTCCCTGGCGTTCTGTGCCGCCATGTCCACCAGCTGGGATCGTTCGCCCCGCTGGGGCATTTTCACCGTCACCCTGTGGCCCGCCTGTCCTGTCAGCAGGGCGGCAAAGGTGTCGCTGCCGTCAAACAGGCAAGGCAGCAATATCTCCCGCGGCAGCACCGCCTTGTCCAGATAGTACTGGCTCAGCACGGCGGACAGCACCTCGCCCTCCGCCTGATCGGCGGCGGTGGGGAATATCTCGATCTGGCGGCCCAGCAGGTCGCCGTTTTCAATGTGCAGCACCGCCGCGCCGCACCGCACCGGCTCGATGTATACGCCCCACACATCCGTGTCGGCGCATACGCCGGCGATGACCTGCTGCTGCTTACCCAGCACCTGCAGGGCCTGCATCCGGTCGCGGAGAGCGGCGGCCTTTTCAAATTCCAGCGCTTCCGCCGCCTGCTCCATTTCCTGACGGAGCGTGGCCGTCACCTGCCGCAGCCTGCCCCCCAGCAGCTCCGCCGCCTGAGCGATGCGGGCGCGGTACTCCTCCTGCCCCGGGCCGTCCGGCGAACAGAAGCCGTCGCACCGGCCGATGTGGTGGTTCAGGCAGGGACGCTCCTTCCCGATATCCCGGGGAAACTGGCGGTTGCAGGTGGGCAGCCGCAGGGCGGCGCACACCGCCTGCAGCGCCGCCTTTGTCTCATGCCGCCCGCCGAAGGGGCCAAAGTACCGCGCCCCGTCCTCCTCCGGCTTGTTCACCAGGGTAAAGCGGGGATAGGGTGCCTTTTCATTCAGCCGCACGAAGGGATAGCCCTTGTCATCCTTCAGCAGAATGTTATAGCGGGGCTGGTGCCGCTTGATGAGGGAGTTTTCCAGTACCAGCGCCTCAAACTCCGTCCGCACCACGATGGTGTCGAAGTGATCCACCTGGGACACCATCATGCGGGTCTTCTCGTTATGGCCGCTGCCGGACTGAAAGTACTGGCTGACGCGGTTTTTCAGCTTTTTCGCCTTGCCCACATAGATGACGAGCCCCGTCTTGTCCATCATGATATACACGCCCGGGGACAGGGGCAGACTGTCCGCCTTTTGCAGCAATTCCTGTTTGGTCATCGTCGATCCCCCTTCCCGATTGTGCCATCAGTATAGCACGCCGCCGCCCGGGCCGCAAGGTTGCTTTTTGGAGAAGAAAATGGTAGGATGAAAAAAACGCCGAAAGAAGGAACGCTTTATGATACAGGATATCGCACCCCACCGGTTTGACCGCACCTACGTCATCGGTACGCCTGACGCCCACGACATCGCCCTGTGCGTGCGAAGGGGCAGAGTGCTGCTGCAAAAGGACGGCGGCGGCTGGGTGCTGCCGCGGTTTGGGGATGCCATCCCTAAGGAGGACGCGCTTCATGTGTTCTCTCTGGATGGCGTGGATTGCTACCTGGCCCGCACTCCTGATACGGTGCCGGAGGGCATGGCATATGTGGAGGTGTCGGACATCCGCAGCCTGCGGCCCATGGAGGTGGCCTTTGCCGCCATCACCGCCGTGCAGCTGCACCGCTGGTACGGCGCACGGCAGTTCTGCGGCCGCTGCGGCCATAAAATGAAGCCCAGTGATATCGAGCGGGCCATGGTCTGCCCCAGCTGCGGGCAGATCGAGTACCCCAAGATCTGTCCCGCCGTGATCGTGGCCGTCACCCACGGGGACAAGCTGCTGCTGACCCGCTACGCCAACCGGCCCTTCCGGGGCTATGCCCTTATCGCCGGGTTTGTGGAGATCGGCGAGACGCTGGAGGACACCGTCCACCGCGAGGTGATGGAGGAGGTGGGCGTGAAGGTGAAGAACCTGCGGTACTATAAAAACCAGCCCTGGGCCTTTACCGATACGCTCTTGACGGGCTTTTACTGTGAGCTGGACGGCAATCCGGCCATCACGCTGGATCACAACGAGCTGTGCGAGGGCGTGTGGCTGCGCCGCGAGGAGATCCCCAGCCGCGAAAATGACATCAGCCTGACCGCCGAGATGATCGAGCGGTTCCGGAAAGGAGATGCGTAAGCAACCAGCGCCGTCCCGACGGGACGGCGCTGGTTTTCGTATATGGGGTGCGATATACCAAAGGCCCCCTTGTCGCAAGGGGAGCTGTCAGCCGTAAGGCTGACTGAAGGGATAAACCCATGACAGGCAGTCCCTCCGTCGCGGCGTGAAGAAAACATGCCGGTGACATGTTTTTAGCCGCGATCTCGGCGGCTATGCCGCCGTAGTCGCCACCTCAGCTGTGCACGCCCCAGTGTGTACCCCAAGGGCACTTGCTTCGCGGCGCGCACTGGGGCGCCTTTACACAAGGGAGGCTTAAACGCGCCTCAGTTCAGCCCCTCCGCGTTCACCTCAAACAGCTCGTCGATTCTCTCTTTCAACTTCCTATGCTCCGGCGCGGTCAGCTGGCTGTCTTCCGCCAGCAGCGCCTTGGCGGCGGACTGGGCCTCATCCAGCAAAAGCATGTCGCAGTTCAGGTCGGCCAGCTGCAGCGAGGGCAGACCGTGCTGCCGCCGCCCGAAGAAATCGCCGGGGCCGCGAAGCTTCAGATCCTCCTCCGCGATCTTGAAGCCGTCGTTGGTGGCCGTCAGGGCCTTGAGACGGCGCTTCGTCTCCTCGCCGCCTCCCTGAGATACCAGTACGCAGTAGCTTTTGGCCTGTCCGCGGCCCACGCGGCCCCGCAGCTGGTGCAGCTGGCTCAGGCCGAAGCGCTCGGCATTCTCCACTACCATCAATGTGGCGTTGGGCACATCCACGCCCACCTCCACCACAGTGGTGGACACCAGAATATCCGCTTCGCGGCCGGCAAAGGCCGCCATGACGGCCTCCTTCTCTCTGGCCTTCATCTTGCCGTGCAGCACCGCCACCCGCAGGTCGGGGAACACCTGCTCCCGCAGCGTTTTCGCGTAGGCGGTCACGGCCTTGCGCTCGTCCGGCAGCTCGTCCCCGTCTCCCACCAGGGGGCAGACGATGAACACCTGATGCCCCTCCTGTACCTGCTTGCGGATAAAGCCGTTCAGCCGCGCCCGATACCGCTCGTCCACACAGAAGGTATCTACTTTCTGCCGCCCGGGGGGCAATTCGTTGATGATGGACACATCCAGGTCGCCGTAGATGATCAAGGCCAGCGTGCGGGGAATGGGGGTGGCGGACAGCACCAGCATGTGGGGATGCTCCGCCTTCTGTCCCAACGCAGACCGCTGGGCCACGCCGAAGCGGTGCTGCTCGTCGGTGACCACCAGCCCCAGGGAGCGGTACTGCACGTCCTCCGTCAGCAGGGCGTGGGTGCCGATGCACAAGCCAATGCTGCCGTCCGTTAGACCCGACAGGATCTCCCGCCGCTCTCCGGCTTTGGTGGCGCCTGTCAGCAGCGCGCAGCGGATGCCGAACCGCCCCATCAGCGGCGACAGATTTTCATAGTGCTGCCGCGCCAGAATTTCCGTGGGAGCCATCAGGGCGGACTGCCAGCCCGACTGGGCGGCAAACCACACGCAGCCGGCGGCCACCATGGTCTTGCCGCTGCCCACATCGCCCTGACACAGGCGGTTCATGGGCCGCGACGCCATCATGTCCGCCACCGCGTCGCCGATGGCCCGCCGCTGGGCATCCGTCAGGGGGAAGGGCAGCGCGTCGTAAAAGGGCTGCATGTCCGCGGCGCGGCACGCGGGCCCCGCCACATCCACACGGCGTGAGCGCAGCAGATGCAGTCCGCAGGTCACCAGAAACAGTTCCTCGAACACCAGCCGCCGGTGAGCCTGGGCCAGCGCCTCAAAGCTGACGGGGAAGTGGATGTTCTCATAGGCGAAATTCACGTAGCACAGCTGGTGCGCCATGCGCACCGCGTCCGGCAGGGCATCCGGCAGCAGCGCGCGGCACTCGTCCAGCCCCTGCCGCACCGCCTTTTGCAGCGTCAGCTGGCTGACGCCCTTTGTCAGCGGGTATACCGGCATGATGCGGCCTGTCAGCTGCTGCTGTTGGCCCTCCGGCTCCATCAGAGGGTTCACCATCTGCCGCCGCAGGAGATTGCCCTCCACCTTGCCGCAGAACACGAAGCTGTCACCAACGTGGAGGCTCTGCTGACGGTAGGCCTGATTGAAGAAGGTCACGTCCAGCACGCCGGTATTGTCCACCGCGCGCACCTTCACCACCGTGCGCCCGCCTGTGATGCGATGGCTGGTGGGCGCGTTGGCAATCATGGCGCGGCAGCAGGCTGTCTCGCCCACAGGCAGCCGGGCAATGGAATAGATCACGCTGCGATCCTCATACCGGCGTGGGAAGAAGCTGATCAGATCCCGCAGCGTCACGATGCCCAGCTTTTCCAGCGCCTTGGCCCGCGTTTCGCCGATGCCCTTGATATACCGCACATTGGTGTCCAGATCTGCCATGCGTTCGCCTCCCCTGCCGTTTTTGTTCATTATACCAGCTTTTGGCGGGGAATACAATCGAAAAGAAACTCTGTTCGGGCGGTTGCGCCGCGGCGGCGGATGTATTATAATGAGGCCATACGATGTGAAAGGAGCCGCCCTATGGCCGAAAAACGCAGCATCTGTCTCATCAACGATTCCTTCCCGCCGGTGATCGACGGCGTAGCCAACGCCGTGACCAACTATGCCGCCGTCATCCAGCGGGACTATGGCGACGCCACGGTGGTGACGCCCTATTATCCCGACGCTGACGACAGCGTCTACCCCTTTCCGGTGCTGCGCTATCCCAGCATCGACATGACGAAGCTGGTGGGCTACCGCGCCGGCTTCCCCCTGTCGCCGGAGCTGATGGCGCAGGTGGAGAGCCGCCATATCGACCTGATCCACAGCCACTGTCCCGTCACCTCCACCGTTCTGGCCCGCATGCTGCGCCAGCGGTTGCATGTACCCCTGGTGTTCACCTATCACACCAAGTTCGACATCGACATTGCCAACGCCATCCACAGCAAGCTTCTGCAGGAGGCGTCCATCAAGCTGCTGGTGGAGAATATCACCCAGTGCGACGAGGTGTGGACGGTCAGCCGCGGCGCGGGAGAGAACCTGCGCGCCCTGGGCTATCAGGGGGAGTATATCGTCATGCCCAACGGCGTGGATTTCCCCGCCGGCCGCGTGGCGGAGGATCGGGCCCGCGCCGTGGGGGAGGGGCTCGACCTGCCCGATGAGGTACCCCTGTTCCTGTTCGTGGGCCGCATGATGTGGTACAAGGGGCTGCGCATCATTCTGGATGCCCTGAAGACCCTGAAGGACGAGGGACGGGATTTCCGCATGGTCTTTGTGGGCAAGGGCACCGACGGCGACGCCATCCGCGCCTATGCCCAGGAGCTGGAGCTCTGCGGCAAGGTATTCTTCCTGCCGCCCTGCTATGACCGCCAGGTCATCCGCGCCTGGTACTGCCGGGCCGATCTGTTTCTGTTCCCCTCCACCTTTGACACCAACGGTCTGGTGGTGCGGGAGGCGGCGGCCTGCGGCCTGCCCAGCGTGCTGGTGGCCGGCAGCTGCGCCGCCGAGGATGTAACCGACGGGCAAAACGGCTTTTTCATCGAGGAAAACGCCCCCTCCATGGCCGCCATGCTGCGCCGCCTGATGACGCAGCGCCCCCTGATGCGCCAGGTGGGCGAAAACGCCCAGCGGGAGATCTATCTCTCCTGGGACGACTCCGTGGCGGGGGCCTGCCGGCGCTATGAGGCGGTGCTGGATAACTTCCGCCGCGGGCTGTACCCCGTACGCACCGATGAGCTGCTGCGCGGCACGGCGGCGTCGCTGGACACCATCAACCGCCTGCGGGCCACCCGCGACCAGCTGCGCGCCGCCATGGAGGAGGATGTCCGTCAATGGCAGGATGAGGTACTGGAGAGCCGTCTCCGCGCCCAGGAAAACCGCCAGAAAATGCAGGAGCGGATCACCCAGCTGCGCCAGCGGATCGACCGATATCTATAAAAAGGCTTGCGGTATACCCCGCGTTATGATACCATAAAGCTATCCCGCCCCCATGAGGGCATTGAAACAAAGGAATTCTGTATATGAATATCAAAATCTCCGCCGACAGCACCTGCGACCTGTCGCCTGAGCTGGTCGAACGCTATCACATCGGCATCTCTCCCCTGTATATCGTCCGCGACGGCGAATCGCTGGTGGACGGCGTGGATATCACCCCCGATGAGATCTACGCCCACGTAAACAACGGCGGCAGCATGTGCTCCACGGCGGCGGTGTCCGTCTATGACTATGAAGAGTTTTTCCGCAAGGAGCTGGAAAGTGCCGACGCGGTGGTGCATTTCCACATCTCCGGCGATATGTCCGCCTGCTATCAGAACGCCTGCATCGCCGCCCAGGAGGTGGGCAATGTCTATCCCGTGGACGCCCGCAATCTCTCCACCGGCATCGGCCTTCTGGTGCTGGAGGCGGCGGAGCTGGCCCAAAGGGGCGAAATGACCGCCCAGGAGATCCAGCAGCGCATGAACCAGCGGCGCGAGCTGCTGGACGTCAGCTTTCTGGTGGAGCAGCTGGGCTATCTGCGCAAGGGTGGCCGCTGCTCCAGCGTGGCGGCGCTGGGCGCCAACATGCTGTCCCTGCGCCCCTGTATTCAGGTGAAGGACGGCAAGATGGGCGTGGGCAAAAAATACCGCGGCGCCTATCAGAAGTGCCTGCTGCAATACGTGAAGGAGCGGCTGGAGGGACACGACGACATCGACCCGCACCGCATCTTCATCACCGAATCCGGCGGCTTTACCCCCGAGGAGGTGGCCGAGGTGGAGGCGGCGGTGCGCAGCTATCAGCCCTTTGAAGAGGTGCTGCACACCCGCGCCGGCTGCACCGTTTCCAGCCACTGCGGCCCCCGCACCCTGGGCATCCTCTATTTTCACACCAAATGACAGAAAAAGCACCCTGCGGGGTGCTTTTTTCGCGCCGGCCGCCTTTTGCAGGGGCCAAGCCCGCGGGCAGCCTTCCCATCGACAGAAAAACACATTTTTCTTCGCCCTTTTCTTGTGTTGCGGTTTTGGATGTGGTATAATAATTTGATTAAAAATCGCCCTGCGTCATCTGCGGGCGAAGGAGGTACTCTTGGAACGGAAAAACGTCGTCCTGTCTGACGCGGACATGCAGCGCCAGCGGGAATTTACCGAAAAAATAAAGGAACTGCATGCCCAGCGGGGCAAGACCGTCCGCGCGATGGTGGACACCTTCGGCTGCCAGCAGAACGTGGCCGACAGCCAGCACATTCTGGGCATGCTGGAGGCCATGGGCTGTGAATTCGTTACCGAGCCCGCCCGGGCCGACATCATCGTGCTGAACACCTGCGCCATCCGTGAGCACGCGGAAAAGCGGGTATACGGCAATCTGGGCGCCCTGACCCACACAAAAAAGGCCAATCCGGAGCAGATCATCTGCCTGTGCGGCTGCATGGCACAGCGGCCGGAGGTGGCGGAGAAGGTGCGCAAGTCCTACCGCCACGTGGATCTGGTCTTCGGCCCTCAGGCGCTGTGGAAGTTTCCGGAGCTCTTGTGGCAGGTCTACACCCGCCGGGGACGTGTGTTCTCCGTGGAGGAGGAGCACGGCTCCATCGCCGAGGGCATGCCCGTCGTACGGGAGGGACGCACCCGGGCGTGGGTGTCCATCATGTACGGCTGCAACAATTTCTGCGCCTACTGCATCGTGCCCTATGTGCGGGGCCGCGAGCGCAGCCGCGAGCCGCAGCAGATCATCAACGAGGTGCGCCAGCTGGCGGCGGAGGGCTACAGGGAGATCACCCTGCTGGGCCAGAACGTCAACTCCTACGGCAAGGATCTGGGCACGGGGTACGACTTCGCCGATCTGCTGTCGGCGCTGGATGAAATCGAGGGGGATTACCTGATCCGCTTCATGTCCTCCCAGCCCAAGGACGCCAGCTTCAAGCTGTTTGACACCATGGCGCGGTGCTCTCATGTTGCCAAGCAGCTGCACCTGCCGGTGCAGTCGGGCAGTGATCGGGTGCTGCGGGCCATGAACCGGCCCTATGACAAGGCACGGTATCTGGAGCTGATCACCTATGCCCGCAAGGTCATGCCGGAACTGGTGCTGACCAGCGACGTGATCATCGGCTTCCCCGGCGAGACGGAGGCCGAGGCCATGGAGACGGTGGCGCTGGTGGAGCAGGTGCGGTTTGACGCGCTGTTCACCTTCATCTTCTCCCCCCGCCCGGGCACGCCGGCGGCCAAAATGGACGACCCCGTTCCCCGCGCGGAGAAGCAGGTGTGGTTCGACCGGCTGTGCGACACACAGAATCGGATCTCCGAGGAGATCCACGCCCAGTATGTGGGCCGTACGCTCCGCTGTCTCATCGACGGCGAGAGCGACGACAGCCGCTGGCCCCTGACGGCCCGCACCGCCGGAGGACGGCTGGTGCATCTGGTGGGCGACCGGGCCGCCATCGGCACCTATCACGATGTGAAAATTACCGACAGCAACACCTGGGCGCTGTTCGGCGAGATGGTATAACGCAACAAGCAGAAAGGAGCCGCCCTATGGCTGAGCTGACCCCCATGATGCAGCAATATCTGCAAATAAAGGAACAGAATCAGGATGCCATCCTGTTTTTCCGGCTGGGCGACTTTTACGAGATGTTCGGCGCGGACGCCCGCACCGCCTCGCGGGAGCTGGATCTGACGCTGACTACACGGGACAAGAGCAAGGACAAGAGCGCCGAGGAGCGGATGCCCATGTGCGGCGTACCCTATCACTCGGCGGACTCCTACATCGCGCGGCTGATCGCCAAGGGCTATAAGGTTGCCATCTGTGAACAGACGGAGGATCCCGCCCAGGCCAAGGGTCTGGTGAAGCGGGATATCATCCGCGTAGTGACCCCCGGCACGGTCATCGACAGCGCGTGTCTGGAGGAGGGACGCTCCAACTTCTGCGCGGGGGTCTATCTGGACGAGGACTACGCCGCGGTATGCGCCTGCGACATCTCCACCGGCAAGGCCCACGCCACCGCTTTTTCCGGCGGTGATCGGGTGCGGCAGCTGATCAACGAGCTGGGCCGCTTCTCCCCTGCCGAGGCGGTGGTGAACGAAGCCGCCTTCTTCGATGAGACGCTGCACAGCTTTTTTCAGGACAAACTGAATTGCCATCTGGAAAAGCTGCCGGCGGGACGGTTCCAGATGGAGGCCTCCGAAAAGCTGATCCGCCGCCAGTTCGGCGATGACGCGCTGCGGCGCCTGCCCCGGGACAATCCGGCGGTATTTCTGGCGCTGGGGGCGCTTCTCAGCTATCTGCACGAGACGCAGAAAACCGATCTGTCCCACGTGGACGATCTGGAATACTACCGGCGGGGACAGTTCATGGAGCTGGATCTCACGGCGCGGCGCAATCTGGAGCTGACGGAGACGCTGCGCAGCAAGGAGAAGAAGGGCAGCCTGCTGTGGGTGCTGGACAAGACGAAAACCGCCATGGGCGGACGGCTGATGCGCGCGTGGATCGAGCGGCCGTTGCTGTCGGTGACGGAGATCGACCGGCGCAGCGCCGCCGTGTCGGCGCTGGTGGAGCACACCGTGACGCGGGAGGAGCTGATCCTGGCCCTGCAGGGCATCTCCGATATGGAGCGGCTGGTGGGCCGCGTGGTATACGGCACCGCCGGCGGGCGGGATCTGGCGTCGCTGCGCGCCGCCATGGAGCGGCTGCCCCAGGTGAAGGAGCTGCTGGCCTGCTTTGACAGAGGCCGTCTCCATCAGCTGTATACAGAGCTGGACGAGCTGCGGGATCTGGCGGAACAGATCGGCCGGACGCTGGTGGACGAGCCCCCCTTCTCTGTCCGCGAGGGCGAGCTGGTGCGGGATGGCTTCGACGGCGAGGTGGATCGCCTGCGGGAGATTTTGCACGGCGGGCGCAGCATCGTGGCCCGCATGGAGGCCACGGAGAAGGAGAAGACCGGCATCCGCACCCTGAAAATCGGCTACAACAAGGTATTCGGCTACTACATTGAGGTCTCCAACTCCTTTAAGGATCAGGTGCCGGAGCATTATATCCGCAAGCAGACGCTGGTGAACGGCGAACGCTACATCACCCAGGAGCTGAAGGATCTGGAGCATGACATTCTGTCCGCCAAGGATCTGGTCACGGCGCTGGAGTATCAGATCTTTACTGAGCTGCGGCTGCATGTGGCCGCGCAGGCGGCGCGGGTGCAGCGCTCCGCCGCCATTGTGGCGGAGCTGGACGCGCTGTGCTCTCTGGCCGCGGTGGCGGTGAAAAACAACTACTGCTGCCCCGTGGTGGACGAGTCCGGCGTTATTGAAATTCACGATGGCCGCCATCCGGTGGTGGAACAGATGCGGCGGGACAGCCTGTTTGTCCCCAACGACACCTATATGGGGGAAAAGGACGATCGGGTGGCTATCATCACCGGCCCCAACATGGCGGGCAAGTCCACGTACATGCGGCAGGTGGCGCTGATGGTGCTGATGGCGCAGATCGGCTCCTTCGTCCCCGCCCGGGCCGCCCGCATCGGCGTGGTGGATCGCATTTTCACCCGTATCGGCGCATCCGACGACCTGTCCGCCGGACAGTCCACCTTTATGGTGGAGATGACGGAGGTCAGTGATATCCTCAAGTCCGCCACGGCGGACAGCCTGCTGATCCTGGACGAGATCGGCCGGGGCACCTCTACCTTTGACGGTATGTCCATCGCCCGTGCGGTGGTGGAATACTGCGCCGACCCGAAAAAGCTGGGGGCCAAGACCCTGTTCGCCACCCACTATCACGAGCTGACGGCGCTGGAGGGACAGCTGCCCGGCGTGCGCAACTACAACATCGCCGTCCGCACACGGGGCGAGGATATCATCTTCCTGCGGAAGATCCTCTCCGGCGGGGCCGACCGCAGCTATGGCATCGAGGTGGCTAAGCTGGCGGGTCTGCCCAGGCAGGTCTTGACCCGCGCCCGCCACATTCTGCAGGAGCTGGAGGATGAGGCGGGCAAGCCCCACGCCGCGGCGGAGGAGACCGATCAGGTCTCTCTGGAGGCTCTCAGCGAGAGCGCGGTGATCGACCAGCTTCGCCGGGCACAGGTGGACACCCTGAGCCCGCTGGAGGCGCTGAATCTTTTATATGACTTAAAGAACAAGCTGCAATAAATTGCACAGACAAAGCCTCCCCTGTGTAAGGGGAGGTGGCGCGAAGCGCCGGAGGGGTTGTCCGATAACCGACAATCCCCCAGTCAGCGCTTTGCGCTGACAGTCCCCTTTACACAAGGGGGCCTTTGGTGTACCGTACCTTTAGGGCCGACAGAGTCGTCGGCCCCTACAACCGGCCACAGTGCCTTTTCACGATACACACGATTTTCAATACCCATTTCCATCCATCACACCCAACAAGGAGGAACCATGCCCCAGATCCAATGCTTACCGCCCCACGTGGCGGATCTGATCGCCGCCGGAGAGGTGGTGGAGCGTCCCGCCAGCGTCATCAAGGAGCTGCTGGAGAACGCCATCGACGCGGGCGCCTCCGCCATTGCGGCGGAGATCGAGCGGGGCGGCCTGACCTTTATCCGCATCACCGACAACGGCTGCGGCATACCGGCGGCGCAGCTGCCCATCGCCTTTCTGCGCCACGCCACCAGCAAGCTCCGTGCCGCCGCCGATCTGGCGGCCATCGGCACGCTGGGCTTCCGCGGCGAGGCACTGGCGGCCATTGCCGCCGTAAGCCGGGTGGATATTTTCTCCCGCTCGCCGGAGGAGGAGATGGGCGCGGCGCTGCATTTGGAGGGCGGCGTGCCCGGGCACACCGAGCCCACCGGCTGTCCGGAGGGCACCACCATCTGCGTCCGCGACCTCTTTTACAACACCCCCGCCCGCATGAAATTCATGAAGAAGGACAGCGCCGAGGGCGCCGCTGTGGCCGGCGTGGTGCAGCATCTGGCGCTGAGCCATCCGGACGTGTCCTTCAAGCTGATCCGCGACGGGCAGGAGGTGCTGCACACCCCCGGTGACGGACAGCTTTTGTCCGCCGTCTATGCCGCCATGGGGCGGGATTTCGCCCTGGGGCTGCTGCCCATCAGCGGCAGCGGCGGCGACATCAGGGTGGAGGGCTTTGTCACCAAGCCCCTGAACGGCCACGGCAGCCGCGGCAAGCAGGTGTTTTTCGTCAACGGCCGGTTCGTCAAGTCCCAGCTTTTGACGGCGGCGCTGGAGGAGGCCTATAAAAACCAGCTGCTGAAAGGGCGGTTCCCCGGCTGCGTGCTGCATGTGACGCTGCCGACGGATCAGGTGGATGTGAATGTCCATCCCGCCAAAACGGTGGTGAAGTTTGTGTCTGACAAGGCGGTATTTGACGCGGTATATTACACCATTTTAGATGCCTTAAACGGGGAAAAACGGCCCCAAAACGCGCCCGATAAGGCCGGTAATGCGCCGGAATTTTTCCAGAAAATGACAACGCAGGAGTATAAGGCCAGAGCCGCAGCCCCTGCGGAGGAGAAAAAGCCGCTGGGCAGCTTTGTGTCACACCCCGCGGCGCCGGTCATCCGAAGCGCGGCACAGGGCAGCATACCCGCCATGGCGCAGCGGCCCCACAGCGCCGAGACCGTCTATGTGCGGGACGTGGCGCGGCCGGAGGAGACTATTGTGACCTCCTCCCCCCTGACGGGAAAAATCTATGAGATCACACCACCTGTGAAGGCGGAGCCATTGACAGAAGCGCCCGCCGTGCAGGAGACTCTCCCGCTGCCGGAGGAGCCGGAGCAGCAGACCATGGAGCCGGTGCGGGAAGCGCCGTGGCGCATGGTGGGCGAGGTGCTGAAGACCTACATCATCTGCGAGGACGAGCACGAGACGGTATGGCTCATTGACAAGCACGCCGCCCACGAGCGGCTGCGGTTCGACGCGCTGAAGGCCAGCCGTCAGCCCCTGATGGCCCAGCCGCTGCTGACGCCGGTCACGGCGGAGCTGGAGCCGGAGGGCTACGCCGCCGTGCTGGAGAATCTGCCGCTTCTGCGCCAGTTCGGCTTCGTGTGCGAGGATTTTGGCGGCGGCACGGTGCTGATCCGTGAGGTGCCGGCGGACATTCTGGCGGCGGACGCCGCCGCGACACTGGAGGAGCTGGCCCAGAAGCTGACGCTGGGGCAGGCCGATCCGGCAGCGGCGCGGGATGAGCTTCTGCACACCATGGCATGCAAAAGCGCCATCAAGGCCGGCATGACCTCTGACCCTGCCGAGCTGGCGGCGCTGGTGGAGAAGGTGCAGTCAGGTGAGATCCTGTACTGTCCCCACGGCCGGCCGGTGAAATACAAACTGAGCAAATACGACATTGAGAAGATGTTCAAACGGGCATAGAAAGTGGGAGTGACCCATGGCGAAAGTACTTTGCGTGGTGGGCCCCACCGCCACAGGAAAAACAAAGATGGGCGTGGCGCTGGCCAAACGCTTTGACGGCGAGGTGGTCAGCGCGGACTCCATGCAGCTGTACCGCGGCATGGGCATCGGCACCGCCGCGCCGACGCGGGATGAAATGGAGGGCGTGCCCCACCACATGGTGGCGGTAGCCGATCCGGCGGAGAGCTGGTCGGTGGCGCGGTATGTGGGCGCGGCGGACGAGTGCGTGCAGGACATCCTGCGGCGGGGCAAGCTGCCGGTGCTGGTGGGCGGCACGGGGCTGTATCTGGACGCGCTGATCCGGGGTACGGACTTTGCCGCCGGGTCGCAGGGCACGGAGGTGCGGCAGGAATTGCAGCGCCGCGCCCGCGACGAAGGCGCGGAGACGCTGCTGGCGGAGCTGCGGCAGGTGGATCCCGACGCGGCGGCGAAGCTGCATCCACGGGATGAAAAGCGGATCATCCGCGCGCTGGAGGTGTGGCGAGAGACGGGCCGCACCATCACCGAGCACGACGTCCGGGAGCGGCAGCTGCCGCCCAAATATGAGGCGCTGTATATCGGGCTGGATTTCGAGAACCGGCAGGATCTGCGGGATCGCATTGACGCCCGCGTGGACGCTATGGTGGCACAGGGACTGCTGGACGAGGTGAACGCCCTGCTGGCAGGAGGGCTGCCCCACGACGCCACCGCGTGGCAGGCCATCGGCTACAAGCAATTTTTAGCGGTAAGTGAAGGACGGGCCACGGTGGAGGAGGCCATTGAGGAGGTGAAGCTGCGCTCACGGCAATACGCCAAGCGGCAGCTGACGTGGCTGCGGCGGAATCCGGACATTTTCTGGGTTCGCTGGCAGCGGCAGCCAAATTTCCCAGAGGGATTACAAAAAGCGACAGAATATCTCTGCGGTCGTGGTTTATGCTGAATCACGGCGGGAGCTGTTCTGACGGGATAGTGTCCGCACAAAGAAAGAACGCAGGAGGACGCTATGCAAAAGACCAACAATTTACAGGAAGTATTTCTGACCCAGGCACGGAAGCAGAAGATCCCCGTCACCATGTTTTTAGTGAACGGCTTTCAGCTGCGGGGCACCATCACGGGCTTTGACTGTTTTGTGGTGATCCTGGACAGCGAGGGGCGGCAGCAGGTGATCTATAAGCACGCCATCTCCACCATCGCACCGGCCAGGGCGGTGAGTTTTCAGGAGGCGGACGCGGAGGACGCGGACTTGCCGTAAAGGATCGGGCCTGCGCCTGCGGGCGGGGCAGCCCCCCGCCCTGCGCGCTGTTTACCGAACACGCCGTCAAGGCGCCTTTCCAACTTGCGGCAGGAAATACCGACACAAATGCCAACCAAGGAGCGGGATATGAAGGGCTCAACCACTTCGATTTTCAAAATACTGTCCGCGGTGTTGCTGGGCGCGGTGCTGCTGTACTTCGGGGTGCAGGTGTACCGTTATTTCACGGAATCCATCAACACCACACCGGTCTATACCTCCAGTGAGGAGGAGGTCATCGAGATCAACGGCTATCTGATCCGCGATGAGGAGACCTTCCACTCCGACGCCGCCACCCTGGGCCACGCCCTGGGGGAGGGCGAGCGGGCCGGCAAGGGACAGACCATTGCCACCGCCTATCCCGACGGCGGCGCGCTGAGCCGCGTGGAGCAGCTGGACGCGCTGAAGCTGCGGCTGGAGCAGCTGTCCTTTGCGCTGGTGTCCTATCTGGATCCCGATGCGGCGCTGAAGCTGGATTCCTCCATCAACAGCGGGATCCTGTCGCTGCGGCAGGCCATCTCCGACGGGGAATACAGCGGCGCGGATGAGGAGCTCTCCGCCTTAAAAAGCGCCGTTTTGAAGCGGGACTACAGCTCCGCCTCTCAGGAGGAGATCGAGGCGGATATCCAGGAGACGGAGGGCGCTATTCAGGAGCTGACGGCCTCCCTGCGGGGACAGGCCATCACCGCGCCGGAATCAGGCATCTATTCCGCCGCCTGCGACGGCTATGAGACGGTGCTGACACTGGACTTTCTGCAGGACGACCTGTCCCCCGGCAAGCTGAACAGTGTAAAGCCCCTCGGCAGCGACAGCGCCAACGTGGGCAAGCTGATCTACGGCGACACCTGGTACTACGCCGCCAACATCACCGAGGCGCAGGCGGAGCAATTGGACGGCCGCTCCACCGTGACGCTGCGGTTTGCCAAGGGGCTGAACACGGAGCTGCGGATGACCATTGACAGCATCTCCCGCAGTGAGAACGGCCAGCGGACACTGGTGCTGCGCAGCGAGAAGTATCTGGCACAGACCACGCTGATGCGGCATCAGGCCGCCACGCTGGTGCTGCGCTCCTACGAGGGGCTGCGGCTGCCCTCCAATGCGCTGCGGGTCAGCGATGAGGGTGTGACGGGCGTGTACTGCCTGCTGGGCGTGCGGGCCAAGTTCAAGCCGGTGGCGGTGATCTATCAGGGCGACGGCTACGCGCTGGTGGAGGCGGCGTCCGCACAGGAGGATTCCAGCATGCTGCGGCAGGGCGATCAGGTGATCGTTACCACGGCCGCGCTGTATGACGGCAAGGTGATCGGATAAGGCATCCGGTTTCGGACAGATTTCAGACAGAGAAAGGGGTATGTTTCCATGTCTATTGCAGAAAATATCGCGCGCATCCGCGCAGAGATCGACGAGGCCGCGCGGGCCACGGGGCGCACCGGCGCCGACATCACGCTGGTGGGTGCCAGCAAGATGAACGACGCGGCGGCCTGTCAGGCGGCGATTGCCGCCGGCATCGACGCACTGGGCGAGAACCGTGTGCAGGAGATGACCGAAAAGCTGAAAGAGAACGCCTATGACGGCGCGCCGCTGCACTTTATCGGCCATCTGCAGCGCAACAAGGTCAAGCAGGTGGTGGGCAAGGCGGCGCTGATCCAGTCCGTGGGCAGCCGCGAGCTGCTGGACGAGATCGAAAAGGTGGCCGCGCGGCTGGAGCTGACCCAGGATGTGCTGCTGGAGGTCAACATCGGCGGCGAGGCGGCCAAGAGCGGTTTTGCGCCGGAGGAACTGCCCCAGGCGGCGGCCTATGCGAAGGAATTGCCCCACATTCGGGTGCGGGGTCTGATGACGATACCACCCGTTGCGGTGGAAAAAGGCGGGAACATACCATATTTTGAGAAAGTTTATCGTCTTTTTGTTGACATAAGCCGAGAAATGTATGATAATAAGTGGGAATATATCTCCATGGGCATGAGCGACGATTTTGCGGACGCTGTGCGCTGCGGCGCCAATATGGTGCGCGTGGGCTCCGCCATCTTCGGCGCGCGGAATTACCAGAAGTAACAGACGATACAAAATCACACAACAGGGAGGCTTTCAAATGGGTTTCATGGACGAGATCAAGAAGATCATTCACCCGTATGACGACGAGGATTA